>DATIRX010000480.1:0-2253 GCA_035469225.1 Bryobacteraceae bacterium | reverse complement strand
GGCACGCACGCACATCTTCGATCACAAGCTGTGGGTAGGCGACTAGCAGGTTTTCGAAGGTTTCCCCGGCTGCCATCTTCTCCAGCAGAAGATAAACCGGGATTCGAGTGCCTTTTACGCAGGCCTTTCCCATCATTACCGAGGACTTGGCTTCAATCCGCGCGGGAAAGTTCATGCTGCAACTTTACCATGCCGCATCATTCGTATCTGAGCGCTTCGGTCGGATTCAGCCGAGCTGCGCGATTGGCGGGCAGCAGGCCGAACACCAGCCCCACCAGCAGCGAAACCGATAGCGCCACGACGATCGAGGTGATCGAAATGGGGATCGAGACGCCCTCGACGTAATGGTTCACAACCAGCGGGACCGCGACGCCCAGCGCGATGCCCGCCAGGCCGCCGGTCAGGCTGATCAGCACCGCTTCGGCCAGAAACTGCTCCAGCACGTTGCGGCGCGCGGCTCCCACCGCCATGCGCAGCCCGATTTCGCGCGTCCGCTCGGTCACCGTCACCAGCATGATGTTCATGATGCCGATCCCGGAGATGATGAGCGCGATCGCGCTGACTAAGATGAGCACGACGGTCATCACACCCGCGATATTGCGCGCGGCATTGAGGATCTCCGACAGGTTCTCTACCTTGTAGCGGGCGCCGGCGCGGTGCCGCGCCTCGATAATTGTCCGGACCATCTGCGTCACCGCGTCCACATCGCCGGTCGAGTGCGCCTGCACGTACAGGGGATCGATGCGCTCCAGCGGGGCGAAGTATTTCAGCAGCGTGATCGGAATCATCACGTTTTCGCCGGTGATTTCCGATTGCCCGAAGCTGGTGGTGCGCTCCTTGAACGTGCCGATGATGTCGAACTGCAGGCCATGCAGCTTCACGGTTTGTCCCACCGCCTGCGTCTGGCCGCCAAACAGGCGCTTGGCCAGGCGTTCGGTGAGCATGGCGGCATGATTGCGGTTCTCGATGTCTCCGGCGTCCACGAAACGTCCGGCCAGCAAAGCCAGGTTGCGCACCTGCGGATAATACTGGTCGGCGCCGATGATGGAAACATCTTCCTCGCGGCCCTCAATGCGCATCCGGTCGTAATTATTCATCACGCCCGTGGCTGCCACGATCCGCGAGCCCAATTGATCGCGCACGGCTTGCACGTCGGCGACCTTCAGGTAATCGGCGTCGGCCACGGCCATGGCGGGATTATTGCCGCCGTCAAATTGCGCGTAGATCATGTTCGATCCGATGGCCTGGATCTGATCGAGCACATAGTCGCGGCTGGTGAGCGAAATGGTGACGACCAGGATCACCGAGGCATTCCCGATCACCAGGCCGAGTGCGGTCAGAAAGGCGCGGAACTTGTTGGCCCGGAGAGCCTGGACGCTGGACCGCAGGGCTTCAACGTGAAACATCGCTAGGCAACATTACTGCTCGGTCTTGGCAAGCAGGGCGCGGGCGGCTTCGCGAGGCGGATCGTCGGGGGTCAGCTGGCTGGCCAGATAGCGTTCCAACAAACGGCGGGCGTCCTTCAAGTTGCGCTTCTGCCGGATGTAGGTCTCGGCGCGCGCGAACAGCAGCTGGGGACTGTCGGGCGATATGTGGGCGGCTTCATTGAACTGTTCGTCGCTTTCTTTCACCCGCCCGCGATCCGACAGGAATTTGGCCAGGTCGATCAGCCGGCCGGCCTGGCGCGGAGCCAGTTCCGCGGCGCGCCGCAACTGTTCTTCGGCCGCCTCATAGCGATTTCGTTTGCGTTCTAACTCGGCCTGAGCTTGATGACCCGCGGGTGCATCCAGCTTGGAAATGCGCTTGACCAGGTCTTCCGCCTTGTCGATGCCGCCGCCCATGATGCCGGGCGCCTCCAGGTAGTATTCGAAAAGATTCGCGACGGCTTCGCGATTGTTGGGATCGAGGGCGACGGCCTGCTCAAAGTATTGGTGGGCCTTCCGGGCATATCCCGGAGCTGTAAAAACGCTGGCGGTCTCGGCCCGGCGACCGTACACGTTACCCAGCAGGCGGTGGAGCTCGGCGTTTCGGGGCGCCAGCGCCAAGGCCTTCTCGAAGGACTCCGTGGCCTTCTTGTAATCGCCCTGCATGAGGTGACATTGCCCCATGAGCTGGAATTCGTCCACGCCTGGGTTAGGAATCCGATCAAGCACCGCGAGCGACTGAAGATAATCGGTGCGCTGGTAGAGCTCGCGGGCGCGGTCCCACTCCGGTGTCTTGGCCCAAAGGGCCAACGTGAACAATAATAGTGGC
>DATIRX010000479.1:0-4214 GCA_035469225.1 Bryobacteraceae bacterium | reverse complement strand
CGACGGGATGTACAGCATCCCGGTTTCCGGATCGACCGCGCCGCCCATCCAGTTCGCTCCGCCGCCCGCGCCTGGAAGCTGGATCGTGCCCAGCTTGCCGCCCGTGTCCTTCACGATTGGCGGGGTGTAGATCGGGCCAAGCACATAATTCGAGGCGACCTTCAAAGCCTCGGCTTTGATCTCGGGCGTATAGTCGGCTAGATCCGCTTCGGTCACGCCCTGGCGATCGAACGCCGGAGGCTTGGTGGGGAACGGCTGCGTAGGCGAATACCACTCGCCGGGGGCGCTTCCTTTGGGTACAGGGCGCTCTTCGATGGGCCAGACCGGCTTGCCGTTGGTGCGATCGAACACAAAGGTAAACGCGGACTTATTCACCTGCGCCAGGGCTTTGATCTTTTTTCCGTTGACGGTCAGGTCCAGCAGAATGGGCGCGGCGGGAATATCGTAATCCCACATCTCGTGATGAATTAACTGGTAATGCCACACGCGTTTCCCGGTCTTCGCATCCAGGCAAACCACGCTATCGGAGAATAAATTCGCCCCGGGGCGCTGTCCGCCGTAGGTATCGCCGCTGGGTGCTTCGACCGGAATATAAACGTAGCCGAGCTCTTCGTCGCCGGTCAGCGGACCCCACGCTCCGGTGTTGCCGGTGAAGGTGTTGGAGTCTTTGCCGCGGTCATCTTTACCCCAGGTCTCCGCGCCGAATTCGCCCGGCTGCGGGACCGTGTGGAAGGTCCACAAAAGCTTGCCGCTGCGGACGTCGTAGCCGCGGATGTATCCGGGCGTGTTCAGTCGCGTCGGCAGCGCGACACCAACCTTAAGAGCCGCGCCCACCACCGCAACATCGCGAATGATGATGGGAGGCGACGTGGCGCCGATGGTTCCGTTCTGCACCACGGGCCGGTCCAGGCCCAGCCACAGATCCACGTGGCTGTCTTTTCCGAAAGTCGCTACGGGAGCGCCGGTCTTCGCGTTCAACGCCACGAGTTGATATCCGGGAGTGATGAATAAGATGCGATCGTCGCCGCGGCCGTCGCTCCAGTAGCTGACGCCGCGATTGTTGGCGCGGACCGCGCCGCGCTCGGCGGTATCGTCACCGCGGTAGGTCCACAGAGTTTCCCCCGTGGCTGCGTCGGCTGCCACAACCGTGCGCCCGGTCCCCGCGGTGAAGAATAGTTTGCCGCCGGCCATCAGGGGAGTCACTTCCCAGGCGGCTTGCGGGGCGGGTCCCATATTCTGGGCTTTCCAGCGCCAGACCACTTGCAGATTCTTGACGTTGGTGGCGTCGATCTGCGCCAGCGGCGAATACCGCGTGCTGCCGGCATCGCCTCCGTTCACACGCCATTCGCCTGAGGCGGGCGTTCCCTGCTGCCCTCGCACGGGCGTCAGGTTCCATACGGCGAACGCGGTCACGCCCATGACCAGCGCTACCCACCACTGTGAGCGAAGCATATCAAACGAGTTTATGGCCAAACCCTACCTGGCGCAACCGCTGCGCACGCCGCTGCGCACGATAAGATGCAGATACACCTGCATGAACCGCCAGCGGCTCGCCGGCTACCTCTACTCGCTTCCCGAACGCCTGGTGCGGTCTCTTTCGGCGATCGTCGGGGGCACGGTTCACCAGCTGGGCGACGTCATCCTGCCGGCGCGCGTCCGGCGCTCGCGCCTGTACTATGCTCTGGTCGAATCGACCGCACGATTTCTGGTGGAATACGTCGGGCAGGTGGAATCGGAGGCTTCCAAAGGCGATCCTCTTCCCGACGATTTTCTTATCCGGCGCACGGCGGGTAACGTGGTTGAGATCGCCGGCCTGGCGGCCTTCCGTGCGTCGCCGGTATGGGTCCTGGCCGCCCTCTCCGATCTGGCGGGCGCCGGACGCGAGCTGATTCAGGAGATCTCGGCCACTCTCCAAAAGGACGGACTCCTGGAGCCGAACACCACCTTCGAATCTGTGGATCAACTCTTGGATGGGCTGGAGCGTTCCTCTGCACGGTTGGCCCGGGCGGTGAATACGCCTCCGCTCAACGTGAAAAGCTTGCGCGAAGAGTGGCGAATGCTGCGAAGCGAAGCCTCGGGGATTCCGCGCGCCATCCTGCCGTCGCCCGAACGGCTTTGGAATCAGTGGATGGAGCTGAAGCAGGAGGCCGATTCCCAGGGCCGGTCCGTTGCCGAGCTTTCGTCGGTGATGGCGCTGGCGGCGGTGCGCAATTTGCCGGATAGCGCTCGCTGGCTTTCAAACGTACTGCGAACCGGCAGCCGGCGCACCGGTGAAATGCTCGCTCGAGGCTTGCTGGACCATTACCGGGACACACTGGCCGAAATCCACAATACCGGCTACCTGCGCTATTGGGTTCGCGAGTTTCGCCCCTATTTCATCGGAGCCGCTAACCAGTTCTCCCCTCAGCGCGTCTCTACCACTGAGCGGCTTTTAACGAAGCGCCGGAAGCCGGGCTGATATACTTCCTGTAGCAGGATCTCCGTTATGATCAATCCCTTACACAACTCCCGTAGGTTAGTTTTGGCGTTCGCACTCCTCGCGACCGTCGGTTCGTTTGCCCAAGAGGGCGGAAAAGGTGACCCGGACCGCGCTGTTACCGGCGGACAGTTTCCCGCAGGATGGAGCGCCCGTCCGGACGGTGGCGCGCCCACCGGCATCAAATTCACGCAGACCGGTGATGTTTACCACTTCCAGATGGGCACCACCGGAACCATGTGGCGGAGCGACTGGACCAAGTCCGGCAACTACACCTACTCGGCTCGTCTGACCCAAGTCAAGAAAGCTTCGCATCCGGTGTCGTACGGCCTGGTGATTGGCGGGAGCAATATGGGCCCCTCGCCGACCTACACCTATTTCCTGGTCCGCCAATCGGGCGAGTATTTCATCTCCAACTGGGAGGGTGCCGCACCCAAGACCGTAGTGGACTGGACCCCGAACGCCGCCATCGTGAAAGAGGGCGCGGACGGGAAACAGGCGAACACGCTGGGCGTCCAGGTTCAAGGCGACAACGTGATCTTCAGCGTGAACGGCAAGGAAGTCGCGCGCCAGCCCAAGAGCAAGGTCCATGCCGATGGCATCCTGGGTTTCCGGATCGGCCACACCCTGGACATCGATATCGACCAGGTCAAGCACTAGACCCCTTTACCCGCGACCCGTTTCGCTCCTCCTCCTTTTGCGATATGATTTGGCTGGCGCTTATACCGGGCCAGTGCAGAGGGAGGATCTCATGAGAAGCTATTTCGCGTTGATGGGCGCTGTGATGGTCGGCTCGATGCTGTTCGCACAGGCTCCTCAGGCCGCCAAACCCGCGGCCAAGGCGGCGGCAAAAGCATGGAAAGTCGGGCGAACCCCCGAGGGTGTGCCCGATCTGCAGGGGTTCTGGACCAATTCCACTCTGACGCCTCTCGAACGGCCCAAGGCTCTCGGATCGAAGGAGTTCTACACCGATGAGGAGGTAACCGCCGCCCAAAAGAAGGACCGCGACCGCCTGGCTCTGGATCTTGCCGAAGGTCTCCCCACCGAGCCCGGAACTGCGGCCGATGTGCATTACGATTTCGCCCAGTTCGGCCTGGACAAGGCCCAGGCGAGCCTGGTGTGGGATAAGCGAACCTCGCTGATCATCGGTCCGACGGGTACCATGCCTCCGCTGCTGCCGGAGGCCCGCAAAAGAGCCGCCGACATCGCCGCCAAGAACCGCGGGCATGAATTCGACGGCCCGGAGAATCGGCCGCTGAGCGCGCGCTGTATCATTCTGGGCTACGATGCGGTGCCGATGCTTCCCCAGGGCTATAACAACAATTTACAGATCCAACAGGGCCAGGGCTACGTGGCTATTCTGCATGAAATGAACCACTCGGTTCGGGTCATCCCCACCAATGGTCAACCGCACGCTCCGAACGGCATCCCCCAGCTGCGCGGCGACTCGAAAGGTCATTGGGAGGGCGAAACCCTGGTGGTGGACACCACCAACTTCACCAATTACAATCCGTTCCGCGGATCCGGCGACAAGCTGCACGTAGTGGAACGCTTCACGCGCGTTGCGGCCGACACCATCCTGTACAAATTCACCGTGGAAGATCGCGAGACCTGGGACCAGCCCTGGACCGCGGAGCTGGTCTGGACCACCGGCCAGGGGCCGATTTACGAATTCGGCTGCCACGAGGGCAATTACGGCCTCGCCAACACTTTGCGTGGAGCTCGCGTCGCGGAGCAG
>DATIRX010000478.1:0-4559 GCA_035469225.1 Bryobacteraceae bacterium | reverse complement strand
CACCAGATCCCGGGCGACTTCGCGCTGCACGCTGAAGCTCCACTGATATTGCCGCGCAGGGCGTCCTGCGTTCTGATCATAGTATTGCGGGCCGGGGCCGGGGATTACTCCGCCGAGCGGGTAGAATCCGGGGCTGAAATTAGGCCACGCGATCTGGGCCGCCGTCAGCGGGGACCCGTTGATGGTTACGCCCTGCCCCAAGGTCATGAGGGCTCCACCCGGAACGGACGCGGGGAATCGATTGTTGGCCGTGGCGTCTCCGCTGGCGGCGCCAAAGACTTGCGCAACGCCCGTGCCGGTGTAGGTGACGGCGAAGCCGCCGCGAAGCACCGTCTTGGGCAGGACCTGATACGCGAAGCCGATGCGCGGCCCGAAGCCCCAGGGGTAATTGTGAGCGAACTCGCAATGGCAAGTAGCCTGGTAAATGACCGCGCCGGGATGGCCTCCGGCGGCCGGATTTGCCAGTTGCGGCGCAAGATTCGGCGCACGCCCGTATTGTTCCCGGTACCAGGTCGCATAGTCGTAGCGCAGGCCCAGGTCCAGGGTGAGTTTGCGCGTCACTTTCCAACTGTCCTGCGCATAGAAGCCCCACTCCTGCTTTCCGAAGCGCGCACGGGACGGAGGATCGACCTCGGCGCTATCGACCAAGCCCAGAAGGAAACTGGCATAAGGCAGGCCGATATGGTTCGGGCCAAACGAGGCGGAGCTGCTGCCGGTCGAGGTGTTCACGGCGTAAGGCATGGCCGTCTGCCCGCTGCTGAAGCCATACGAACCCGACAGGTCGTTGATGTTGATGGAGTAACTTCCCTGGAACGCTCCCACTCCGCCAAATTTGAAGGTATGGTTGCCCCGGACCCAGGTCAGGCTGGCGATGGCATTGACATTACTGTAAGCGTCATCGGCGCGTCCCGGGGGACCTCCGATGCTCGTCCCGCCGGCGATCTTATCGTTGAGACCGGTCAGGAGGGGGAACGTGGCTGGACGGTGGAACGCCGGACTGCACAGCCCGAGACCCGCGCACGGGTCATAGTCCGGCGTCACGGACGGCCGTCCGAGATAGTTCTGATCGTAGCCCGCGCCCAAGTGCAGCAGCATGGTCGGCGTGAGCGTCCGGTCGTAATTCAGGCGCTCGCGATGCGCATAGATGCCGCCTCCGAAGCTGCCGCCGATAGGCTGAGGAGCTCCGTCCTGGCCATAGCCCGTTAGCGTGTAGGTCATCGTGCGGCTCCAAAAGAAAGAAAGCTTGTCTTTGGATCCGAGCGAATGGTCGATCTTGAGAGAGGGAACCTCAGTATCTCGCAGGTCTGTCTGCGAATTCTGAAAGTTGCTGGCCACCGCGCTCGCGTTGCAGGGCGGACCGGCCGTGCACAGGGGCAGCGGGATCAGGTTTTGGATCTTTTGGGTGACCGCATCGAACCTGGCGGCGTTGATCCGGTTTCCAGTGAATGGATCCGTGACGATCCGTCCGTCGGGTGCGGCGTGCGCCGTGCGCGGGTCGTAAATCGTGTTGGCAATGATGTCGCGGCCCAGAGGATCGGTCCCGAGCTTTCGGCTCCCGGCCGCCGTGATCGCGGCGCTGAAATCGCCTATGCGATATGCCGGCGCGGGAACCGTGCGCACGGTCGGCAACGTGTTCTGAGTCTGAAGGAATTGCTCCCAGCCGAAAAAGAAGAAGGTTCTGTTCTGGCCGTCATAAAGCTTGGGAATCGTGACCGGACCTCCCAACGTCAGGCCGTAGTCGTTGCGCCGCACCCTGGGCCGGATGTGTTCATTGGGGTTGCCTTTCGAATCGACCGTGAACGCCTGGCCCGCATTCAGGAAGTCGTTCTGGAAGTACTCATAGGCGTTGCCGTGATACTGATTCGTGCCCGATTTCATGGTCACGTTCATCACGGCGCTGCCGGCCTGACCGAATTCGGCGGCGTAGTTGCTGGTTTGAACGGTCCACTCCTGGATGGAATCCATGCCGGGCTGGCCCTGCTGGTTGGCTCCTTGCCCCAGAATATTTGTGGCGTCCATGCCATCAATCAGAACCTTCTCCGATCCGGAAATTCCGCCGTTGATGCGCACGGTGGGTCCCGTGAACGATGGACTCGGCTGGTAGAACGCCCCGGGCAGGAGCGCGACTAAGTTGAACGGGTTCCGAATGCCCGAGGAATTCTGCCCGACCGAGAGAAGCGGAAGCGTGTCCATGGTCTTCGTAGCCACGGTGTTGCTCAATTCTCCGCTTTCCGTCTTGAGCAAAGTAGCCGCCTCGGTGACGGTGACCGACTCCGTGGCGCTCCCCACTTCGAGCGCGCCATCGACACGTACAGTTTGCGCCGCCTGAATGGTGAGGCCCGCGCGGACCAGCTTCTTGAATCCGGGGACGGTGACGGAAAGCTCATACGTGCCGGTCGGAAGGTTGGGAATGGTGTAGTTGCCGGTCACCGAGCTCGCCACCTGGTACACGGCTCCGGTTCCAGTGTTCCGGGCTTCAATCGCGGCATTGGCGACCACGGCTCCCGCCGGGTCGATGATGGTGCCGGTGATGGTGCCACGGTCGGTCTGTGCAAACAACGTCAGAACGACGAAAGACAAAGCAAACGCGGTCAGCAAAGAACGCATCGTGACCTCCCCAACGATCTAAGTCACTGCTGAATGCGGAACCCCCCCGCAAGTCGAAACCCCAGAAGTGTATACCTCCTTTGATCTGCCGTACATACCCTGGATGCCGTAGGAGCCACGGATTTCGGTCCGTGTCAGCTTGCATGCAGGCGGTTGGGAACGGCCGGTTCCGTTTCACTGCTCTTCGCAGTTGACAAAGGGTCGCATGAAATACCGTATCGACGAGGGTTTCGAATGGATCATCCTGGAAATTCGAACGGTATCGGTGCGGTACGACTCCGCGACCGCCTGCATGAGTCGATCGTAATCCGGATTGGCCTGGTACCTGCACTGGTCCCCGTCGCCTCCAATCTGCGCGACAAGTTGATGGCGCATCAACCCCTGCAGAATGCTCCTGGCATCCTCGGCGTGGATCCATAGGCGCCGCGCAACCCGCTCAACGGACCAGGAGGCTGAAAGCTGCTGAAACAATAACACCAGGGCCTCGAGTTGAGGGATACTGTCGATCCGATCGAGGATGAAACGGTCAATATCGATCCTTGGGGAGTCTTCGATCACGCAGCCATCCAGGTCCTGCAAAGCACGGTCCGGCGCGTAGCCCGACAGCCTCACTTCTTAGCAGTAAACCAGTCCCAAGGACGGCGCGCCATCCCCCCAACGCACTAGTTCGCGCCGGCTCCTGGTAATCGTCCGATCGATTTCGACCGTACCGATACGGCCTGCTGGCGCGTCGAGAAGTAACATGGCCAAGGGTGCGAAGTGCCGCTAAACGCGCGACACTGGATAAGAATGAAATTCGGCCGGTCCAGTCTGCTTGCGGCTGCTCTGGTGGCGTTGCTGGTGGTGATTGGCGTGGCCACTTCCGCCGTGGCGCGCAGCGCCCGTACCGCGCAAGGCCGGGTCCTGGCGCTGAACCAGGCGCGCATGCAAAGTGACGACGTTCTCGACGCCATCCGCTCCAACGTATACTTGATCGGAATTCTTACGCGTGATTATCTGCTGGATGCGGAGCCTGCCGACGTAAACCAGTTTCTAACCCAGTTCAACTCTCTTCGATCCCAGACCGAGAAGAGCCTTCTGACTCTGGCCCTGGACATGGATTCGCCGCGGGACTCCCTCGACCAGCTGCGCCGCGGATTCAGCGACTATAGCGATGTCACGGCAGCGGTCCTGCGCTGGAGTCCGGAGGAAAAGCGCCAGCGGGGTGCGGAGATGTTGCGAGTTCGTTTAGCCCGCCGGCAGGAGATCTTGGCCCTAGCTGGACAGATCGAGCAACTGGTGGTGGCCAACTTCGACCGCCAGCGCGACGAGATCACCAAGGAGGACCAGCAGCTTCGCGCTTCTTTGGAGTGGATCAACGCTGTGGCCCTGTTGTTGGGCCTGGGAATATCCGCGATCACACTGGCGCACACCAGCCGGCTGGAACGGCAATCGCAGATGGCTGAATCCGAGTTGCGCCGGTTGTCTGGCCAGCTTCGGATGACGCAGGAACAGGAACGCAAACATTTATCGCGCGAGTTGCACGATCAGGTTGGGCAGACGCTCACGGCGTTGCGGCTGGAACTCGGCACCGTGGAGCGGTCGGTAACCAATGCCGAGGGATCGTTACGCCTGGCCAACGCCAAGCGGACGGTGGAACAAGTGCTGCGGTCGATACGCGACATCGCGATGCTCCTGCGGCCGTCCATGCTGGACGACTTAGGCCTGACGCCGGCGCTGGCCTGGCTCGGCCGGGAAATGTCGCGTTCAAGCGGTATCGAAATCCAAATGCAGGTCGACGAGAACGCGAATGCGCTACCGGATGCCCATCGCACGTGTCTTTACCGGATTATTCAGGAAGGGCTGACCAATGCAACGCTGCACTCCGGCGCCCGCCATGTTCATGTGACACTCAGGACTAAGGGCGGGTGGGTGGACGGCGACATCGTGGATGATGGCCGCGGGTTCGATAC
>DATIRX010000477.1:0-3992 GCA_035469225.1 Bryobacteraceae bacterium | reverse complement strand
GGCGCTCGAATACAAATACAGGTGCCGGAATCCGTCCCGCTCGCTCAGCATAAAAAACTGTTTTCCGCCGTCGATGAATACCGGATCCTCCGGCAGGTTGACCCAGTAGCGGTCGCTCTCTTCGAGAATTCGCGATGCCTTGCCGGAGGCCGCGGCAACCGAAAGCAACTCGATGCGATTCTGAACGCGGTTGGGGCGGAGGATATAGACATTCTGAGAATCCGGCGTCCAACCCACGCGCGCGATCAGATGCTGGTCCTGCGATCCGGCCGCATCCAGCCAGCGGGTCTTCCCTCCAGCAGCGGCTACGACACCCACGCGAACGTCCGGATTATTGCTGCCGGCCTGCGGGTAGTGCTGCGGCTCATAGATCGCGAGCAGACCGCGCAAATCTTCGTGCGGGTACACCGGCTCGCGGCTGAGATCGAACTGCAGGTAGGCGATCGATTTGGAATCGGGTGACCACCAGTAGGCCGTTCCCAGATCCAGCTCCTCGGGATACACCCAGTCCAAGCCCCCATTTCGTAGGGTGTCCGAGCCCCCGGTGGTCAGACGCGTTTCGCGTCTGGAGGCGATGTCGAGCGTGTACAAATCCCAGTCCCGGCGGAAGGCGATGGATTTACCATCGGGGGAAAGCTTGGGATCGCGCTCGCGGACGGCCGTTTTCGTGAGCTGGGTCCATTTGCCGTTGGCGGCGTCCACAACGAAAACGTCGCCGCCGGTCGAATAGAGAATCTGGTTGCCGGTGGAGCTCCACTGAACGGGGGATTCTCGCACGCGCCGATTCTCCCAATCGAAGGGCTGCGGTTCTGGGGAGGAAGGCTTGACCGCCGCGGCGTCCATTGCGGCCGTATCCACCAGTTCTTTCGACCCCCTGGTGGCGGGATCGTAAAGCATCAACTGGCGGCCCTGGCGGTAAAGAAACCTGATTCCGTCCGGATTCCACGCCACGGGATTTCCGGGACCCTGCGGAGCGAGCCGGGCGGCGTCCTCCAGGGCGTCCAGGGTCACCGGCTTGTTTTGCGCCAGCAGCGCCGGAGCCGCCAGCGAGGCGCACGCGAGGAACAGAACCGCTGCTCTCATCGTATAGTGATTGTAGTTGAATGAGGCTCACTTTTTGGGGCGCCGCCCAGACGGTTACCGGGTCCATGCACCATCTGGAAGCGGCAGGCAAGCGTTTGTTGCTGGACTGCGGGTTATATCAAGGACGCCGGCGCGACACGTTTGAACGCAACAGCCAGTTCCCGTTTCCCGTGGACAGCATCGATGGCGTGATTTTGTCTCACGCCCACATCGATCACAGCGGAAACCTTCCCACGCTGGTGCACAACGGATTCTCCGGACCGATTTACACCACTCCGGCGACCGTCGATCTGTGCCTGCCCATGCTGGCTGATTCGGCCTTCCTCCAGCAGAAAGATGTCGAGTTCTGCAATCGCAGGCGTGAGCACCGCCGGGCCATCGGCCGGGACGATCGCGAGTGCGAAGCCCTGTACGGGCCGGAAGATGCGGAACGAACGTATCCCTTATTCCGTCCGGTTCCGCTCGGCGAAACCAAGGAAGTCGCCCCGGGCTTCCAGTACAAGACCTATGAGGCCGGCCACATGCTCGGCGCAACGTCCATGGTGATCGAGGCCGACGGAGTGCGCCTGGCCTTCTCAGGCGACGTGGGCCGCAAGAACCTTCCGATCCTCCACGACCCTAAGACTCCGGAAGCGGCCGACTATCTGATCATGGAGAGCACCTACGGAGACCGTCTCCACAAGCCGATCGAGAACGTGGCCGAGAAGCTGGCCGGCGTGGTGAATCGCACAGCGGGCCGCGGCGGCAAGATCATCGTCCCCAGTTTCGCGGTGGGACGCACCCAGCAACTGGTGCTGCTGCTGCACCAATTAATGGACGCGCACAGGATTCCGTCCATTCCGATTTTTGTGGATAGTCCTCTGGCTGTAAATGCCACCGAGGTTTTTCGGAAGCATCCGGAACTCTACGACGAAGAAACCGGAAGGTTCCTGGCGACGGGCAACGATCCGTTCGGATTTTCACGCTTACAGTACATTCGGGAGTCCAGCGAATCCAAGGCTCTGAACAATCTGCACGGTCCGTTCCTGGTGCTGTCCGCCTCCGGCATGTGCGAAGGCGGGCGCATCCTGCACCACTTGCGCAATAACATCGAGGATTCCCGCAACACGGTTCTGATCACGGGGTTCCAGGCTGAAAACACGCTGGGCCGCAAGATCCTCAACGGTGACCGCGAAGTTCCCATCTTCGGCGAGCCGATGCAGCTCCGGGCCGAGGTGGTTTCACTGGACGAGCTGAGCGGTCACGCCGATCAGCGCGAGCTGATCGAATGGATGCGCCCGCTGGCCCCACGCCTGAAGAAAGTGTTTCTGGTCCATGGCGAGCCCGCCCAGGGGGCTGCGCTGGCGGAAGCGATCCGCAAGGAATTCCGCCTGGACGTTCAACAGCCCTCGCGAGGGCACAGTTTCTTACTCAACTGATTTCCTACACGGAGGAACATCCATCATGGCTTTTTGTGTCAGTTGCGGGAGCCAGCTTCCCGAGACCGGACGATTCTGCACCAACTGCGGAACATCTGTAAACGCTGCCGCGGGCAGCTCGCCAGGACCGGCGGCAAGTCATCAACCACTCGATTACACCATCCAGGGCGATAACCTCCAGGTGATCCGCATCCGCCTGCAACCCGGCCAGGAGCTGTTCGCCGAGGCCGGCAAGATGGTCTACAAGCAGCCGCAGGTCGCCTGGGAGACGCGCATGACCGGCGAGACCCTGGGAGAGAAGATCTGGGGCGCCGTGAAGCGCAAGCTGATGGGCGAGTCACTTTTCATGACCTATTTCCGCGCTTCCACGCCGGGCGAAGTTGGATTCGCCGGAAGCTACCCGGGCAGGGTCCAGTCGTTCGATCTCAAAGCCGGGCAGAGCATCTTTGTACAGCGCGATGCGTTCGTGGTGGCGCAATCCAGCACCACGCTGAATATCGCGCTGGTGAAGAGACTGGGCGCGGGCTTCTTCGGCGGCGAAGGATTCATTCTGGAACAGCTCACCGGGCCGGGAACCGTATTCATTCACGCCGGCGGCGATTTTGTGGAGTTTTCCCTGGCGCAGGGAGAATCTCTGCAAGTGGATACCGGCTGCATCGTGGCGTTCGAGGAAACCGTGCAGTACGACATCCAACTAGCCGGCGGCATCCGCACCGCGATTTTCGGGGGCGAGGGTCTGTTTCTGGCCACGCTGACCGGCCCGGGAAAAATCATCATCCAGAGCCTGACGCTGGAGAAAATGCGGCGCGAGCTGGCGCCTTATCGTGCCGGCGGCGACGAGCACAAGGGCCTGAATGTGATCTCGTCGATCTTTAGCAACGAGGACTAACGCCGCTTCACTGCTTCAAACGAAACGTCGTGAGCGCCGTACCCGTGAGCGTCTTGTCCACGCCGATCGTGCCCGTACCGCCGTAATAACTAAACGTATCGCGCATGCGCAACCAAATGGGGATGTCGCAGGTGGGATTTGTGCCTACGCATCCTGGACTGCCGGGACCATCGGGAATCTTGATATTGACGATCCAGGCGCCCGGATAAACGGTCATCGCAGATGCGATCACGTTGGCGTCCGGCAAAGCGGTTCCGTTTACGATCACCACCGGCTTTTCACTGGTAAGCAGACCGGATGCGCCTACGCCGTCCGGCGGGGCCGAACCCTGGAACCCGGGACCCTGGCCGGTGAGCCACACCGTCAGAATCTCGCCGCGCGCGACCGGGTGCTGGGGGCCATTGACACTTCCATCGGAGAAGTTCGTGGCTGCTATCTGGCCGGTGCCCTGCGCATTGGACGTGAAAAATCCGGGCGCGGCGGGCGTCATAAGAAACGTCCCGGCGGCCAGAATCTCACCGGTGGCAGGACGAGTGACTAGAAACTCGGAGGTGCCTGAGGTTGGCGCGCCGATGGGCACCACCATAAAGATAAGTGGCGGA
>DATIRX010000476.1:0-8023 GCA_035469225.1 Bryobacteraceae bacterium | reverse complement strand
TCCTCCGCCAGGAGGTCACCTTCGAGGATATACGCGAGGCGGCCGGGCGCATCCGGAATATCGCCAAGCGCACGCCGGTGATGCATTCGCGCGGGTTCGACGCGGCATCCGGCGTCACGGCGTTTTTCAAGTGCGAGAATTTCCAGACCGGAGGCGCGTTCAAAATCCGCGGCGCCGCGAACTTCGTTTTCTCCATACCCAAAGCCGATCTCGGGCGGGGCGTGGTGGCCTTCTCCTCGGGCAACCACGCGCAGGCCGTGGCGATCGCCGCGCGCTCCTTAGGAATCCCGGCCACGCTGGTGATGCCCGCCGATGCGCCCCGGTCCAAGCTCGAAGCTACCCGCGCGCAGGGTGCGAAAATCATCGAATACGACCGCTTCCGTGACGATCGCGCGGCCATTGGAGCGCGCATCGCGGCGGAAACCGGTGCGACGCTGGTCCCGCCCTTCGATCACCCCTGGATCATCGCGGGTCAAGGGACCGCGTCGCTGGAACTGCTGGAAGAGATCCCGGATCTGGATACCTTAATCGCGCCCATCGGCGGCGGCGGGCTTATGTCAGGCTGCTCGATCGCCGCCAAGCATCTGCGGCCCGGCATTCGAGTGATCGGCGTGGAGCCCGAAAAAGGCAACGATGCGTTCCTATCGCTCAAAGCGGGAAAACGGATCGAGATTGCGCCGCCGGATACCATTGCCGACGGGCTGCGCACGCCGGTTCCGGGCGCCCTCACGTTCCCGGTCTTGCAGCGCAACGTGGAGCAGGTAGTGCTGGTGACCGACGATGAGATCCGGGCCGCGGTCAAGTTCCTGCTGACGCGGTTGAAGATCCTGGTGGAGCCCAGCGGAGCGGTGGGGGCCGCAGCGGCGCTGTTCGGAAAGCTGCCACGTGGGCTCGGACGCGTGGGGATCGTGCTCTCGGGCGGGAATGTCGATTTCGAACTGCTTGCGGGGTTTTAATGATTGCGGGTCGGGCATGCCCGACCCCTACACAGCCCCTTGCATCCACATCGGCGATCGAAGTCGTAGGGGCGAGGCACGCCTCGCCCGTCATTGTGCGGCTGGATCGAACTGGATCGCCCCGGCGATGTTGCCCTCGGTGTCCTTAAAGAAGATCAGCCGGCCGACCCCGGGGATCGCCACCTTGGGCATGACGATGGTTCCTCCGTTGGCTTCGACCGCAGCAGCTACCGCATCCACATCGGCGACCGAAAACGAGCACTCGTAGCCGATCATGTGGGCCCCCGGCACGATCTCGCGGCGCTTCTGGAGGGCTCCTTGTACGGGCGGGCTGGTCTTGTCCCCGGTGCTGATCTGGAAGAAATCCGGCATTCCCCAGGCTTCAAATTGCCAGCCAAAGACGTTTCCGTAGAAACTGCGGGCCCGGGCCGTGTCGTCAGCGTTGATGGCGAAATGTGCGAGGTTGTTGGGCATGCGGCCATCTTATAATGAAGGAACATCAGACCGGGGCGATCCGTTTGTTATACTGTAGTGGACAATAAACGCCCCCACGGGAGAGGCGCCTTCGCACTGGCGTTGCGCGCGCAAATTTAGACCATATGCCGAAACGGACATTTCAACCTAACAATCGCAAGCGCGCCAAAACACACGGGTTCCGGGAACGAATGAAGACCAAGGATGGCCGGGCCGTGTTAGCGCGCCGCCGGGCCCGCGGCCGTCACAAGCTGACCGTAAGCGACGAGAAGGCCGTCCGCTACGCCCACAGTTGATCGGGCTGGCAGTGGCGCGCCCAGATGTTCTCCAGTGTCTTCTCCTGCGGTTTCTGCGGGCAGAGCTTTGCGCACCGCCGACTTTCGAAAGGTGTATGACCATGGCACGCGCATTTCGGGCCCCCTCTTCGCCGCGTTTTGCCTGGCGCGTTCCAACCAGGCAGGAGCCCGATTGGGACTCACGGTTCCGCGCGCCATCGGCGGGAGCGTGGATCGAAACCGCATCAAGCGGCGTTTGCGCGAAGCGTTCCGTCTCCACCGCGCCGAACTCGACCCCCGGTGGGACATCGTACTCAATCCGCGCCGGACGGCGCTCAAAGCGCCCTTCACGGACCTCGAGCGGGCCCTCAGGAAAGTGATCGAGAAATGCAACGCGGGTTGATCGCCATCGCCTTGGGCCTTCTGCGGATCTACAAATTGTGCATCTCGCCGCTGTTGCCCTCGGCCTGCCGTTTTCACCCCACCTGTTCGGAATACATGAAGGAAGCGATCGAAAAACACGGTGTCGCCAAGGGCGTAGGCCTCGGTCTGCGCCGTCTGTCCCGCTGCCATCCGTTCCGTGAAGGAGGCTTCGACCCGGTCCGCTAAGGACCCTGGGCTCTTCCGGTATGGACAAAAAAGAACTAACCATGGAGACGCGGCTCCTGCTGGCATTCGTGCTGGTGGGCATCGTGCTGGTGGGCTGGAATTACATTTACAAGCCTCCACCCCCGCCGGTGACTCCGGCGAGCACTGCGCCGGCTCAGACCACGCAGCCGGCCGCCGAAACGCCTAAGGACGCACCGGCGCCGGTCCCCTCTCAGAACCAGGCCGAGGTCGCGGAGAATCCGGGGCAAGTGCAGGCCGCCCAGGTAGAAGAGTTCGATATCGAAACCGACCTCTACAAAGTGCGGTTTTCGAACCAGGGCGCGGTGGTTCAGCACTGGATTCTCAAGAAATACAAGGATGGCAAAGGGAAGCCCCTGGATTTGGTGAATACCAGGGCGCTCGCCAAGGTAACCGCGCCTTTCGCCGTGGCTTTCCGCAACCAGGCCCCGCATGGGGATCCCAACAAGGGGCTCTTCCAGATGGAACGGTCGGCGGACCAGTTGGGCGTAACGTTCGAATACTCGGATGGACGCACCTCCGCCAAGAAGACGTTCCAGTTCATGCCCAACAGCTACCTGGTGCAGATCACCTCGCAGGTAGCGGACAGCGGCGTTCTGGTGCCGCATGAGCTGACCTGGCGGGGAGGCTTCGGCGACCAGACGCTTCCGGCTGCGGCCACGGTGGAGGACTCGCTGTACTACGACGAGACCAACTCCAAGCTGGTGAAAAACGAACTGAAAATCGCGGACAAGGGCCCGGTCACGACCAGCGGCCAGTACACCTTCGCGGGCATCGAAGACAAATATTTCGCGGCGGCCGTTCTGCCTGCCGCAGGCGGCGGACTCGGGTTGACCACCTACTCGGATTCGGTTCCGGGCTTGAGCGGAGCCGATGAAAAACGCATCGGGGTGGGAGCCGGCGGGTCCGGCCTGAATTCGTTCAAGGTGTTTATCGGCCCCAAGGATGCCGACACGCTGCGCTCCGTGGATCCCAGACTGGACACCCTGATCGACTGGGGGCGCTGGTTCGGATTCATTGCCAAGCCGTTGTTTCTGGGCCTCACCTGGACTGCCAAACATCTGGCCGCCAACAACTTCGGCTGGGCCATCGTTCTGGTCACATTCGCGATCAATATGGTTCTCTTCCCGCTGCGCTTTTCGAGCATGCGGTCCGCCAAGAAGATGCAGGCGCTGCAGCCGCAGATCAAGGCGCTGAACGACAAATACAAGGACCTGCCGCTGCGCGACCCGCGCAAGCAGGAGCAGCAGGCCGAGATGATGGAGCTGTACAAGAAGCATGGCGTAAATCCGGTGGGCGGATGCGTTCCCATGCTTCTGCAGCTCCCGTTCCTGATCGCCTTCTACACGGTGCTGGGCGTCGCGATTGAGATGCGCGGGGCGAACTGGCTGTGGATCTCGGATTTATCGCAGCCGGAGGCCGGGTTTTTTGCCGCGCTGGGTCCGCCCATCCGCTTGCTGCCGCTACTGCTGATCGTCACGCAATTCCTGCAGCAGAAGATGACCCCCAGTCCCGGCATGGATCCGGCGCAGCAGAAAATGATGCTCTTCATGCCGCTGGTGCTGGGCTTTATGTTTTACGGGCAATCGTCGGGATTGGTACTATACTGGTTGACCGGCGGTTTGGTCGGCATCGCGCAGCAGTGGTTGCTCAGCCGGGGCGGCACTCCGCAAGCTGTGGCTGTGTCCATCCCGCCCGTGAAAAAGAAAAAATAGGTACGGATACAGTGCCCAAGAAGCTTACCCTTGCCGACGCTGAGCCGCGCATACGGCAGTTCCTGGAATTGATCGTCAACCGCGCGGGATTCGCGCTGACCTACGCGGTGTCGGCGGGAGAAACGCTGCATCCGGATTTCGAGAATCCCGACATTGTGGTGCGCTTCAACGGACAGGACGTGGATCTCCTGCTCGCAAATAAGGCGGAGCTGCTGCTGGCGATGGAGCAACTGACCGTCGAGGCGCTGGGCATGGCTTCCGAAGAGCACGCGCTGCTGTGCTTCGACGCGAACGATCATCGCATGCTGCGCATCCAGGAGCTGCGGATGAGCGCGCTGGCGGCCGCGGAGCGCGTCAAGAAAACCCACGCACCCTTCCACTTCAGCCCCATGAACAGCCGCGAACGCCGTATTCTGCACCTGGCCCTGCGCGATGAAACGGAAGTTCGCAGCGAGAGCGTGGGCGAAGGTCCCATCCGTCAGGTAGTAGTGGTTCCGGCCGACCTGAAAGTGCTGCCCGAGCCGATTCGTCCCCCGCGCCCGCGTCCCGAAGACGACACTCCGCGTGGACGTCGTCCCTTTGGCAGGGGCCCCGACCGAGGCCGTGGCGGCCCGGGCGGCGGATCCCGTGGACCTCGCCGGGATGGCCCGCGCAGCGGACCGCGGTATTGACGTCCCACCTGTAAACTCCTTTTGTGCGCACCGGTGATACGATCGCGGCCGTTTCTACGCCGGCCGGACGCGGCGGCATCGGAGTCCTGCGAGTTTCCGGACCCTCCGCACGCGCGATCGTCGAACAGGTTCTGCACTTCCCCGACGGATCGCCCGCGTGGAGGCCGTGGTCGGCGACGATGGCCAGCTTGCCGGATGCCGAGGGCCATGCCGTCGATCAGGTCGTAATAACATACTTCGCCGCGCCGCGATCCTATACTGCCGAAGACGTCGTCGAAATCGCATGCCATGGATCGCCCGTCATCCTGCGATACGCTCTGGAACGCTTGTGCCAGGCCGGGGCGCGGCTGGCGGAGCCGGGCGAATTCACCTTGCGCGCCTATATCCACGGACGCATCGATCTTCCACAGGCGGAGGCCATCCGCGATCTCATTGATGCAACGACGCTATATCAGGCGCGGATCGCCGCACAGCAGGCCGAAGGATCGGTATCGCGCCGGCTGAAGCCCGTGAAGGAGCAGTTGCTGGAGCTGATCGCGCTGCTGGAAGCCGGCATCGATTTCGCGGAGGATGACATCAGCGTCGCGCCTACTGAAGAGATTCTGCGGCGGCTGGAACCCGTCGCGGCAGCGATTGGAGCACTGGCCGCGAGCTTCGCCTACGGCAAGCTGGTGCACGAAGGATTCACGCTCGCCATCGTCGGAAGGCCGAACGTCGGCAAAAGCAGCCTGTTCAACCGGCTGCTGGAACAGGACCGCGCGATTGTGACCGAGATTCCGGGAACCACTCGCGATGTCGTCTCTGAGACTGCTTCGCTGGGGGGAATTCCCGTGAAGATCCTGGACACGGCCGGAATCCGCCTGGGGCGGGATGTGGTCGAGTCGCTGGGTATCGAGCGCAGCTATCAGGCGCTGGCGGACGCCGACCTGACGCTGGTGGTGGTAGACGCTTCCGAGAAGCTGACGGGCGAAGATGAAGCGCTGATCGCACGAGCGAGAAGCGCGGGCAAGGCTTTCATCGCATCGAATAAATCCGACCTTGCGATGCAAACGCATCTGCCCGGCGCCCTGCCCGTTTCTGCGCTCACCGGCGCGGGGATCGAAGATCTTCGCCGGGCGATCCTCGACGCGATCGCCCCGCAGGGACGTCTGGAGCAGGACGGCGGATTCATCACCAGCCTTCGTCATGAGCAGCTCTTGAAAGAATCCGGCGAAGCGCTCGCGCAGGCTCGCACGGCGGCGACCGCCGGCATCCCGCACGAGATGCTCTTGCTCGACCTTTACGCCGCGCTGCGGCCGATCGATGCGATCACCGGGGCCACCACGGCCGACGACATCCTGAATCGGATTTTTTCGACGTTCTGCATCGGAAAGTGACTGCGCTTACTGCGCAACGTAGAGGCTCACCATGTCGGTGAATCCCTCGAGGGTCTGGACGGACAGAACTCGCAGGCCCGCTGCAATAGGGGGAATCTTGCAGTTTACGAAATATACACTTGCCAGGCTGGGAACCAAACCCGCGAAGTTGATGTCGGAACACGGGACGCCCTCGACATAGGCGAAGAAGTTTCCGTTGGACCAGGTATTGGCCTTGGATAATGTACTGAGCGGCGCAGGGACTCCTTCCGCCACGGCGGGCGTCACGGCGCCCAGGCCGGTGAGATAGATGGTGACGTATTCGCCCACTTTGGCTGGATTCGACTGCTCGACCTTGGCTGCGGTCAAGGCATGCGCCACAATGCCTTCACCTAATCCATTTGCAGTCCAGCTATAAACCCCTGGGGCTGTGGCCGCCAGGGGCACGTCCACTGCATTGGATTTGGTCCCGGCAACAGTAACCACAACGGTCGCGGTCGCTCCGGTGACGGAGTAGGGTACCACCGCGCTGATGAACGTCGGCTCAACGTGATAGATGGGCGCGGGCACGCCGTTGATCGTAACCGAGACCCCTCCGAGAGAATTCTGATAAGGGGGCGGCGCAGTCAGATTCTGGGACCCGAAACCCGTGCCGAAGAGTGCGACATAGGAGCCGGGACTTAGAGGATAGCCCAGCGCGAAATTCGCGGCGTTTAATACGCGCTGCGGATCCAGGAATACGCCGGTTCCCGATTGCGCCGGCATGCGCGCCCCGAAATACAGCTCATAGCTGTTGGAGTTCTGGGTATCGACGCCGCTGGTCGCAAAGGTCTGGCCGCTGGACGCTACGTCGACGTGTCCGGTGGTCGATTGATAACTCCCTGAGCCATCCGGACCCAGCCCGTAGGTCAGCAGCACAGCCGCGTCAAACAAGCCGTCCGATTGGCGCGTTCGCCGCGCCCAAACTGCACCCGAGCTGGTGACATTCACGCCCGCCGAGACGGCCGCCAAACGGGAACGATCGGTATCGAAGCGCATGCCGGCGCTGTAGTAAAAATCGTGCCAGCTCGCGTTACTCGCGCCGGTGCCGAACGCTTTCACGCCCACCACCAGGCCGTGGCCGCCGGCCGCGGTGGATCCGCCGATAAAGTAACTGCCATCTGCTGCGACGAAAACTTCCTTGTTTCCCGAGATCAGCTGCTTGTTCACGTCACTGCCGGCGCTCAGCGGGAAATTCAAGGTGGCTGCGTTCCCCCCGACCAGGTAGGTGATCGGAGACACCGTTTGCGTCAACAGGATATTGCCGAGGTTTTGAGCCTGTCCGGTCACGGCGGTTTCCGCGAATCCTCCCGCACCGTTGGCGGTCAGCTTGAAGTTGGTGTTGCGAATGTTGGCGGTTCCACCGTTCGGAAACTCCAGGCTCGAGATCCAGTACGGGCCGTTGAGACTGCCCAGAGACGTGGTTGGAATCGCAAGAAAGAGATCGAAAACCGTAGGGCCGGCTTCGGTGGAGGATCCCACCAGGGCGCCTACCCCCAGGCGCGCATTTACCGTAGTGGCGGCACGCAAGGGGTTCGTGAGCGTCGTAAAACCTCCGGCCTTCACCGAGTACGTTCCTGAACCGGTCAGCGCGGCAGGCGCGGCGGTACCCACCAGCTGTTGTCCATTGATGGTGAAAGCTCCGTTGCCATCGAAGTTAAGCGTGCCCCATCCGGACCGCGTATCGACGACGTTGGTTCCGCCCGGATCGGTCACCAGCAGCACTTGCCTAAAATAGTACTGTCCGCTCAGGGATGCATTGGTCGAAACTTGGGCTACCGCAACGCCCGCAAATCCCAGCATCGCGACCAAGCAGCCTATCGAGTATCGTTGAATCATAACCTAGAGCTTCAGTCTACTTGAACCCATCCTGAAAGAAAGAGCCTCGTGCGAGAAGAGCTATTACAGACG
>DATIRX010000475.1:0-4637 GCA_035469225.1 Bryobacteraceae bacterium | reverse complement strand
CTCATGCGGGAAAGCTCCGGGTCCAGCGTGCGCGCGACCGTCAGACTTTCGATGTTATAGCCGCGCGCGGCCAGGACGCCCGTGACTCGCATGAGTGAGCCGGCCTTGTTCTCGACCAATAGTGAAATCAACTGCAACATGGGATACTCCTACGCCGTCACCGGGACCACCGGGCCCAGCACCATCTCATTGATCGCGCCGCCCGCCGGAACCATCGGATACACGTTCTCGAACGGCGTCACCCGCACGTTCAACAAGTAAGGACCGGGCTCGCGAACCGCAGCCTCCAGGGCCGCGCGCAGTTCGCTGGGTTTCTCCACCGTGATGCCGCGGAATCCGTAGGCCCCCGCCAGCTTTTCCGGATCGGGGAAACCATCCAGCTTCACCGAGCTCAGGCGATTGTTATAGAACAGCTCCTGCCACTGCCGGACCATGCCCAGGTACCCGTTGTTCATCACGATGATCTTGATGGGCAGGGCGTGATTGGCGATGGTGGCCAGCTCCGGGATCGACATCTGGAACCCGCCGTCGCCCACCAGCGCGAACACCAGCTTGTCGGGACGGGCGAACTGCGCGCCGATCGCGGCCGGCAGGCCGAAGCCCATCGAGCCCAGGCCGCCGGAGTTGAGCCACAGCCGCGGATGATTGAAGCGGATGAACTGCGCGGCCCACATCTGATGCTGACCGACGTCGCTTGCAACAATGGCTTCCCCGCCCGAGAGCCGGTCGATTTCCGAAATCAGGTGCTGCGGCTTGATCTCACTGGTGGAAATTTCGGGCTCCAGCGGATGCTGCTGCTTCCAGCCGTTCACTTGTCCCCACCAGGCTTTGCGGGCCGCAACGTTGGTGCTCTGCATCTCCGGGGCAAGCTCCACCAGAGCTTCCTGCAAGCGTTCCAGGACTTTCTTGACGTCGCCCACAATCGGAATGTCCGCCACGCGGTTCTTGCCGATCTCCGCCGGGTCGATATCCACGTGAATCACGCGCGCACGCGGAGCGAAGGCCGCCAGGCGCCCGGTCACGCGGTCGTCGAACCGCACGCCCAGCGCGATGATCAGATCGGTCTCGGTCATCGCCATGTTGGCCGCGTAGCTGCCGTGCATACCCGGCATGCTGATGAATTTGGGATGCGAGCTGGACATGGATCCCAGGCCCATCAGCGTGCAGACCGCGGGCGCATCGATGTACTCGACCAGATCGCGCAGGTTGTCCGCCGCATCGGCCGCGACAATGCCGCCGCCCGCGTACACGATGGGACGCTCGGCTTCCCAGATCATCTGCGCCGCGCGCCGGATCTGTCCCGCGTGGCCGTCCGTGCTCAGGCGATAGCCCGGCAGATGGATGGTCGAAACCGGCGAGTAATGTCCCTGCGCCTGAAATACGTCCTTGGGAATATCCACCAGCACCGGACCAGGACGGCCGGTCGCGGCGATATGAAACGCTTCGTGCACGATCTGCGGAAGTTCGGACAGCTTCTTCACCAGAAAATTGTGCTTGGTGCAGGAGCGCGTGATGCCGAAGGTGTCGGCTTCCTGAAACGCATCGCTGCCGATCAGCTTGGTGGACACCTGTCCGGTGATCGCCACCACCGGGATCGAGTCCATCAGCGAATCGACCAGCGCGGTCACCAGGTTGGTGGCGCCGGGACCCGAGGTCGCGCAGCACACGCCGACTTTTCCGGTGGCGCGCGCGTAGCCTTCGGCCGCGAAGCATGCGTTCTGTTCGTGACGCACCAGGATGTGCTTGATCTGGTGATCGTACAGCGCGTCATACAAAGGCAGCGTCACGCCGCCCGGATAGCCGAAGAAGCACTCGACCTTTTCGCGCACCAAACAGTCCAGAAGAACCTGGGCGCCGGTCATCAAGTTGGTCGACATTTTACCTTCCTCCCAAAATGGAAAGGCCACTGTCCGGGGGTTTATTTCCCCCGCCAGTGGCCAAGTCCGTATCCCTACGAAATCGGGCCGTTCAGGCGGGGCCGGCTACACCGACCCCAATAATAAGAACGACGCCCGGAATTGGAATAAGTTCGGAAGAGACCGCGTTGCCGCGCGAGAGAGCCTGGTTGGGATCTGCAAATGACATCGTCGTCTCTATGCACTTAAGAATACAGCACAAGAATGGTAAATGCAAGAGGGTCTATAGATAAGAATAGTTTATACACCCATTGGCATCCGGAGTGCCTGGGATGGATGGGAGCTATGAAGCAGTCCCTGAAGTTGCAAGCCTTTGCGACACCGGCCTGCTGGTCGTCCGTTTCCCCCCGCCACACAAGCGGGACAATCCTGATCACGGCCTTACTGTTTGCCGCTGGGCTGCACGCTGCCGATGCCCCGCTTCAGCTTCAGATTTCGAGTGAGACCGCACCGCCCGGAGGTTGGGCGCAGATCAAAATCTTCGCCAGCAAGCCTGCGCTTATCTCCAGCGGGTCAATAACTATCTCTCTCGATCCCACGGTGTTTGGCAGCCCAACGGACGCTTCCGTCTTCAGCGCCAATGGCGACGCCGCAGGCCTCGGTTACTTCAATAGCCCGCTCCTTGGGATTGATTTTGGAAGCAGCCTAGGAGCGCCGTTTAGCGGAGGCATCGGCCAATTGCCTGGCCTTCCGGTTCTGGTCGTCACGATGCCGATTCTTACCAGCGCTGTCGTCGGCACCAAGGTAGCCATCACCGCGACAACTCACGCCTCCGGGAATGCCCAACTGCCCTGGGTCGATGCTGCTGGTAACCCTGTCTCCGTCCTTCCTGGCTCGCTTACCGTTGGCGGCAAGCTGTCGATCGAAAAAGTCGTTCCGGGAGGAAGCTACCTCCCCGCGGGCACTGAAATTCGCGTTCTTGGCGCAGGCTTCAGTGCTCTCACCGGACTCAGAGTTGAAGGAGTTGCGATTACTCAAACGAATTGGATTTCTCCGCAGGAGATGCGGTTCAATCTTCTCGCGCCGGCTGAGCTCACAAGCAAGAGGATCGTGGTGCAGGATCCTGAAAGCGGGGAAACCGTGTTCTTTTCATCCCTGCGGCCCACGGAGATCCAGGGTCAAGCCAATTCCAGCGGCCGGACACCACTGCTGAGCTTTCCACTGCAGAGCTGGTCGGGAACGATCACGGGCGGGGCGCCCCCGCGCGGATATCTTGTGGCCATCCGAAATTCAAACCGGTTCCCGGTGGACGTCCCCGTTGAACTGAATAATGAGCTCAGCCGATTGCACGAGTACTCCAGTTACCACCTGGCGCCGGGAGGAATTGCGCTTGTACAGGTCTCCAGTCTTACGAGCTTCGCACTCACACCCTCAGCTCCCATCCACGCCTTGAAGGTCTCGCCGTTGTCGGCGCCCCAGCCGCTGCTGCCGTCGTTCTACTACGTGCCGCCTCAGGTGTCCGTCGATCCCACGGCACTTTCGTTCGCGTGGCAGATCGGAACACCCCTTCCGGAACCAAAGGCCTTCAAGATAAGCAAGTTTGTGTTCACCATGGTGAGTATTCCGCAAGATGCGTCCTGGCTGTCCGCAACCGACTCCAGCGCGAGCGTGAACCCGGCGGGTCTTTCCGCGGGCATCTATCGAACCACCATCACGCTGACCCCGAATTACCTGCTGACTCCGCCGATCCAGATTCCAGTTTCTCTGATCGTCAGCGACCAGCCCGTCCCAGCGATCAGCGCGGCTCCGACAAAATTGGATTTCGCGGGCACGCCGAAGGGTTCTCCACCGCCCGCGCAGACCATCGCCATTGCCGGAGTCGCAGACTTTACTGTCCGTATGGACCAGGGTATCTTCCCTGCGTACGGCAACTGGCTCAAGGTCACTCCTTCGAGCGGAACAGGTCCAGCCACATTGACCGTCTCCGTGGATCCCACCAACGTGCCCACGTCCGTTGGTGCTGCCGGAACGATTTTCGTGTACGGGCCGCGGAATACTATTTCCATTCCGGTCACGCTGTCGATGTCAGGCTTTACCCCATCGCCGACTTCTCTGTTCTTCTCCGTCAAAACCGGCTCCCCACCCCAAAGTGGTCTTATCGATGTGAGTACGCAAGCTACCTCGTATACGGCGGCGGCGGCCACACCCTGGCTGAAAACCTCAATTTCCAATTCCGGCGTCACCGTCACGGCAGATCCATCCGGATTGTCCGCGGGAACTTATGGCGGCAAGATTACTCTTTCGGCGCCGGACATGCCATCCGCAGACGTTCCCGTCACACTGGTCCTCTGGGACACGCCGCCGGCGATTAGGGTGACGCCGTCGGCGTTGACCTTCGTTTATCCCATAGGTGGTCCGCCGCCCCTTCCCCAGACTGTGACGGTCGAGTCCGGAGGCACACCGGTTTCGATTTCTTTCGGCAGTCCCCCCAACTCGCCCTTGATAACGCCGTATCAGTTCTCGTATACCGCCGACCCAGGCGTGAACCCCTTCTCGCTGGGAGTCGCTACCAGCAGCTTTACGCTCACGGGACCCGCGAACACAATCACGGTGCCCGTGACCGTAATCAAGACGGCATCTGTTACCTTACCGCCGATGATCGGCTCCATAACCAACGCCGCGTCTCAAATCGTGGGAACGGTTTCACCCGGCGAGATCATCGCGATTCACGGCTATGCCGTGGGTCCGCCCCAGACGACGTTCTTCACGCTGGATCCGGCC
>DATIRX010000474.1:0-4606 GCA_035469225.1 Bryobacteraceae bacterium | reverse complement strand
AGACTACCACAAACCCGGACGTTCAAAAACGATTTAAATACTGAGCGTTGCTGCCCGCTTCTGCCCGCCCAATTCCCAATTGAAGATGGTGCGGGAAACAAACACCGCGGTGAACACATTGGCGAACAATCCGATCACCAGGGTCACCGCAAATCCTTTCACTGGACCAGTCCCGAAGAGGAACAGGAAACAGCAGGAAACAATAGTAGTTACGTGCGTGTCGATAATGGTCAGGAACGCCTTGGCGAATCCCGCTTCAACCGCCGCCACCACCGCCTTGCCCGCCCGCAGCTCTTCGCGAATGCGTTCAAAAATCAGCACATTCGAGTCTACCGCCATACCGATGGTCAGAATGATGCCGGCGATACCAGGCAGCGTCAAGACCGCCTCCGCGTAGCTCAGCACGGCGATCAGAATCAGCGCATTCAGGATCAGCGCCAGGGTCGCGTTGATGCCGCTGCGCTTGTAATAAATCAGCATGAGGGTGACCACGGCGATGACTCCGGCGACACCGCTCACCAGTCCCTGCCGGATCGAATCGGCGCCCAGCGAGGGACCTACCGACCGTTCTTCCAGATACTCCAGGCTGGCCGGCAGCGACCCGGCGCGCAGGTTGAGCGCCAGATCGGCGGCCGCATCATGGCCCCCCATGTTGGTAATCACACCGTTATCGCTGATTTTGGCCTCGATGGTCGGCGCGCTCAGAACCTTCTTGTCGAGCACGATCGCCAGCCGGTCGCGGATGTGCGCACCGGTGAAACGCTCGAATCGTTTGGCCGCGTCCTGGGTCAGCACGAAGTTGGTCTCCCAGCCGCCGGTGGTGCCGTTCTGGACGGGTTTGGCGTCGCGCAAATCGGTCCCGCGGACCACCGGGTTTCGGGCCAGGATGTAGAACTCGTTGGGAGTGCCCGCGCGAACCCCCGTGTTCAGGATCTGGGAGCTCAGCGGCAGAACGCCATTCTTGCTCTGCATGGCTTCTTCGCGCGAGGCGAAGGGGCCGCCCTGGACTTCGTACAGCTCCAGCATCGCGGCGGTCTTCAGGATCTGCTTGATGCGGGCCGGGTCGTCCACTCCCGGCAGGGTTACCAGGATCTGCGATTCGCCGCGCTGCTGCACGCTCGATTCGGCCAGTCCCAGTCCATTGATCTTTTTCTCGATGGTGTTGATGCACTGCGTCAGGGTATCCGCGCGCACCCGCAGCGCCTCGCTGGGCTTGATGGTCAGGCGATAGTCGGTCTCGTTCACGGTGGTCATGATCCACACCGCGCCAAAATTATCGTTCACAACCATCCGGAAGTCGCCCGCCTTAGTGGGGGGCACGCCGGTGATGTTGACCTGAATACTGTTGGCCGTCTCGACCGAATTCGGGTCGTTGCGGTTGATGTCGGCGAAGGGGACAGCGGCCTTGGCCAGCTCATCCCGCAGCCGCAGGATGACCGTGTCTGCTTCCGCCTTGAAGGCGTCCTGCATTTGCACTTGCATCACCAGGTTGCTGCCGCCCTGAAGATCGGTGCCGAGCCGGATGTTGTTTTTCCAGTTCGCCACCAGCGCCGCCTTAGAGGTGGGCAAGCCGATGATGCCGTAAATACACGCCAGCGTCACGGCCGCAATGATCGCGAGTCTGATTTTAGTGTTGCTGCTCATAGTTGGCTACTTCTTCTCTTCCAGCGCTTTCTCCGGGTTCACCATGCTGGCCACCGCGCTGCGGGCGATCTGCAGCTTGATATTATCCGGCTTCACCCGCACGATCAAGGTGTCCGGGGCTACGCTGACCACCGTCCCCACGATTCCGCCGGTAGTAATCACTTCATTTCCAGCCTGCAATCCCGCCAGCATCGCCGCCTGCTGCTTCTTCTGGCGCTGCATCGGCATGAATACCAGGAAATAGAAAATCGCCACGATGAAGATCAGGGGCAGGAAGCCCACGATCGGATTGGCCGCGGGTTGCTGCTGAAGCCAAAAGGCGAGGTCTTGCATTGGAAGAATTGTACGGCTTACTAGATTACCGCTGCGTCAGTATTGTCCCGCGCTGTGCGCGCAGGAACATGGGGAACTCCCCAACCAGTATAGCCTCCCGCATCTGCCTCATTATGTCAAGGTACCGGTACAGATTATGCAGCGTCGCCAGGGTGGAGAAGGTCATTTCCCCCGCCAGGAAGAGATGGCGAAGATAGGCCCGCGAGAAGTTGCGGCAGGCGTAACAACCGCAGGTCTCGTCGATGGGCCGCGGATCTTCCTTATACTGCGCCTGTTTGATGAGAACGCGTCCCTCGGTGGTAAAGAGGCATCCGTTACGGGCGTTGCGCGAAGGCAGGACGCAGTCCATCATGTCGACGCCGCGCGCGACATACTGCGGAAGTTCCTCGGGCATTCCCACGCCCATGACATAGCGCGGCCGATCCTTGGGCAGCAGCGGAGTGGTGATTTCCGTCATCTCCAGGCTGAGCGCTCGTGGTTCGCCCACCGATAATCCGCCGATTGCATAACCCTCGGCATCCAAGGAGAGTAGCTCTTCGGCACAGTGGCGGCGGAGGTCGGCATACATTGAGCCTTGAACGATCGGGAAACAGGCACCCTGCCCGCCATTCGCGCTGCGGCGGTAGTGATCGTAGCCGGCCCGCGCCCAGCGCAACGTCCGCTCGGTGGACGCTCGTGCGGCTTCATGGCTGGCCGGATACGCCAGGCACTCGTCGAGCACCATCATGATGTCGCTCCCGAAGGCCAACTGGACGTCGATGGTCGATTCGGGCGTGAAGAAGTGCTGATCGCCGTTCAAGTGCGAGCGGAAGAGCACGCCCTCTTCGGTGACCTTTCGCAGCGTGTCCAGACTAAAAACCTGGAAGCCTCCGGAATCGGTAAGGATCGCGCGGGGCCAGTTTGTGAAACGGTGCAGGCCGCCGAGCTTTCGGATGGTTTCATGGCCCGGCCGCAGAAACAAGTGATAGGTGTTTCCCAGGATGATCTTGGCGTCCAGATCGTGGATCAGGTCGCGGGGGAGAATGCCCTTGACGGTTCCCTGAGTGCCGACCGGCATGAACACGGGAGTCTCGACGTCGCCGTGCGCGGTATGGAGAATGCCTGCGCGGGCGCCGGTTTCGGGACAGACGGCCTGGAGCTCGAATCGGAACACCTTTAAATTGTAGTCGTGTCGGCAGGCAGGCCCGCCAAAATGGGGCCTTGCTAGGATATAAGGACGCCTCTTCTCATGTCCCTGCGGTTTTACAACACTCTGACCCAGAAGCTGGAGGAGTTCACTCCGCTCCACGACAACGTCGTGCGGATGTATACCTGCGGGCCCACGGTGTACAACTACGCGCACATCGGGAACCTGCGCTCCTTCGTGTTCCCGGACATTCTGCGCCGCTGGCTGCGCGCCCGCGGCTACACGCTCGACCACGTGATGAATATCACCGACATCGAAGACAAGATCATCCGCGAGTCCAAGGCGGCGGGAAAGTCCATCGCCGAGTTTACCGAGGTCTATACCAAGGCCTTCTTTGAAGACCTGGCGACGCTGCGCCTGGAACGCCCCGAACGCATTGTCCCCGCCACGCAGCACATCCCGGAAATGGTGGAGGCGGTCGAGCATCTCACCGAACGGGGCCACACCTACGTCAGCGACGGCTCGGTGTACTACCGCATCTCGACGTTCCCCGAATACGGCAAGCTTTCGCACAACGACTTCAGCGGCATCCGCGCGGGCGCTCGCGTGGATGTGGATGAATACGATAAAGACGACGCGCGAGACTTCGTCCTGTGGAAAGCAGCCAAGGAAGGCGAGCCTGCCTGGGACACCGCCATCGGCAAAGGCCGTCCGGGCTGGCACATCGAATGCTCCGCCATGGCGATGAAGTACCTGGGGGATACTCTCGACATCCACACCGGCGGGGTGGACCTCACGTTCCCGCATCACGAGAATGAGATCGCGCAGGCGGAGGGAATCACCGGCAAGCAGTTCGTCCGCTTCTGGCTGCACGCCGAGCACTTGAGCGTCGATTCGCAGAAGATGTCGAAGTCGCTGGGCAACATCTATACTCTGCGGGATCTGAAGGAGCGCGGATACGCGCCCGAGGCGCTGCGCTACTTGCTGGCATCGGTGCCGTATCGGAAAAAGCTCAATTTCACATTCGACGGACTGAAAGCCGCCGCCACCTCCATCGAGCGGCTGCGCAACTACAAATTGCGACTGGAGACGGACAAATTCCCCGCCGGAACCAATGCCGCTCTGGCCGAGCGAACGCGAGCTGCGGCGGCTGCCTTCGACGCATCGCTCGACGACGATCTGAATACCGCCGAGGCGCTGGCAGCGGTGTTCGAATACATCCGCGACACCAACACCGCGATGGACGCGGGAGAATTTCCCGCCGGAAACGCGGCGGGCGCGCTTGAATTCCTGGGGCACTTCGATTCCATCTTCGATGTGCTGAAACCGTCGGCTCGCGCCGGAGGACTTTCGGACGCCGAAGTGGACGCGCTGATCGCGGAGCGTACGGCGGCAAAGAAATCGCGCGACTTCGGGCGTTCCGATGAGATCCGCAACCGGCTGGCCGCCCAAGGCGTCATACTCGAAGACACCAAGGAAGGGGTGCGCTGGAAGCGGTCATGA
>DATIRX010000473.1:0-6417 GCA_035469225.1 Bryobacteraceae bacterium | reverse complement strand
CGTTAGGATCTTGCCCGAACTGAAATCGACAGATGTAACATAAATGTCCGGGCCTCCAACTCTCACGCCGAAATATAGGGCTCCGGAACGAGTCAGGCCCAACGGATAAAGCCGGCCGACGTCTGATTTGATTAGTTCAGGAGCTCCTTGCGGTTTCCCGTCTTGAACGGGCAGTGCCCAAATCCCCGCGGACCCTGTGCGGTCGCTGACGAAGAGTAATTTTTTCCCGTCGGGCGACCAATCCACTACGGTATCCATGGCCGGGTGGATCACGGCGGGGACCTCCCGGCTGCCATCGACAGCGAGTACAAAGATGTCGCGTTGCTCAGAGTCCTCGACCGAAGGCCGGTCGAAAGCGAGGAATCGGCCGTCCGGTGAGAATGCCAGCTTTCCTGCGCCGGCCCAATCTCCGGATTTCAACACGCGGAGAGAACCGGTGTCCGAATCTACAAGACCGATCTGGACGCTGCGGTCTCTCCTCTGGATGTTGACAGCGATCGATTTTCCATCCGGAGACCAGTCATAAGGCGCAATCCACTCGACGTCCTCGTTGTCGTGCAGAACCCTCGGTTTTGCGGTGTCGCCCTCGCCTAAGGGCATCAGACGCAGCTCGTACCGAGAACCTTTGTCCTTGTACCAGTCATATGCCACCTGTTTTCCGTCCGGCGAAATCGCAGACTCTTCGGCGAAGTCGGTGGAGTCGGTCCACGATCCTTTGTTGGTAAGACGCCGCTCCCGGCCGGAAATCAAGTCATGAATGGCGAGGTCGCCTGTTTCCCAGTCGGTATAGGACAGATACCGCCCATCAGCAGACACCGTACCCTCTGCGTCCACTTTCGGTCCGGTCCACACCTGCCGCGTCACGATCCCGGCGTTGAGTGAATTCGCGTTTCCGCCGAGACGAGTGCGGGCTACCGTCACGGATTCCTTCTGATCTGCGTAATCCCGCACGATCCGTTCATAGGTCTTGCGCGCTTCGGCCTCGCCGAGTTTCTCCTGGGACTCCGCCATCGCCACCAGCGCTTTGGCGGCCAGCGCGCGATCCTTGCCGTATTTGTCGACCACCTGCTGGTACAGCTTGATGGCTTCCTTCAAATTGCCTTCCGAGCGCTCCTTGACCAGCGCCTTCTGGAACAGCTCGTTGCCGGTTTCGGCCAGCGCGCCTGAAACCAGCCAGACCGCAGCGAAGATGGTTGCGAGAGAAAGTGTGCGTTTCATGTTGCCCATCCTAAGGCTGACTGGCCGGCGAGTTGTCATTTTCACGCAAAATGATTTTCATGAAAGTGTCAGGGCGTCCACTTATATCCGACCCCGTGGATGGTCACCAGGTGGTCCGCGCCCAGCTTTGAGCGCAGCGATAGAACGTGATTGTCGATGGTGCGCGTGGTCGGATAACTCTCCTGGCCCCAGACTTCGGTGAGCAGCTCATCGCGCGTGAGCACCTCTCCTGCGCGGGACGCCAGGAGCCGCAGCATGCCGAACTCCTTGCGCGTCAGATCGACTTCCACGCCGGCGCGGCGTGCTTCATATTTACGGAAGTCCACGACGACATCGTCGAAGCGGAGTTCATCCAGCACGGCCCGCTGGGTGCGGCGCAGCAAGGCGCGGACGCGGGCCAGCAATTCCGGAAGCGAAAACGGCTTGGACACGTAATCATCGGCGCCCAGGTCGAGGCCTCGCACGCGATCGGCTTCCTCGCCGCGGGCGGTCAGCATCAGGATCGGCGTGACGATGCCCTCCGCACGGACTTTGCGGCACACGTCGTAGCCGCTCATTTTGGGAAGCATCAGATCCAGGATGATCAGGTCGGGCTTGTGTTCCTTGAGCGCCGCGTAGCCGCTCGGCCCATCCGCTGCCGTAAGAACCTCGTAGGATTCGAAGCGCAGATTGTCCACCAGGCCGCGCAGAATCGCCGGCTCGTCTTCGACGACCAGGATGCGGCTCATGCGCCCGTCTCCACGGGAATCCGGATGGAAAACGTGCTGCCTTCGCCGGGCACGCTGCGAACACCCACTTCCCCGCCGTGCGCCCGCGCAATGTGCTCCACCAGCGTGAGCCCCAGGCCTGCGCCGGGGACGGACTGGTCGGCGCGGTAGAACTGTTCGAAGATGCGGGTCTGCTCAGCGGGGGCGATGCCCACTCCGTGATCCTCCACCTCGATCAGGGCATGCCCGTTATCCCGGTGCAGACGAAGGGCAATGTCGCGGGCCGAACCCGAGTACTTCATGGCATTGGTCAGCAGGTTCAGCACCGCCTGCTCCATGGCATCCTTGTCGGCACGCACCGTCGGGACGCCGGAGTCCGCTTCCACGGCCAGGCGGAATCCCGACTGCGCCAGGGGATACTGCATGGTTTGGGCCGCCGCTGCGATCACGTCTCCCAGCGAAAGCGGCTCGAAGTGGTACACCTTGCGGCCGCGCTCGATTTTCGAGAAGTCCAGGACGTTGTCCACCAGGCGGCTGAGGCGCTCGCTCTCATGAACGATGGTGTCCAGGTATTCGCCGTGCATCCGATGGTCCGCGCTTCCGCGCAGGCGCAGAGTCTCGGCGAACATGCGGATCGCGGTGAGCGGCGTCTTCAGCTCATGCGTGACGCTGGAGACGAATTGCGAACGCATCTGCGCGACGGCCAGCTCACGGCGCACGTCGCGCCACAGGAGGTAGCCGCCGAACAGCGTCACGGCCAGCACCAATGACAGAGCACTGTAGAGCAGAGCGTGGGAAACTCCGGCCGGCGGATTCACCTGCTTCGGGATGTGGACCCTGAGCCCCGGGAATGCCGAGCCCAACTCGACACCGCCCGCGTCCGGCGGCGGCAGAACTTCGGATGCCGGCACGGCCAGCAGGATGGCAGCTCCTCCTTGCAGGGGCCGCACCGCACCGGCCAGCCAGGGAGGATCGCCAAAAGGCGCCCACACCTGCTCCAGCGGATAGCGCGCCGCGAGCGCGGCCAGCTCGGGGGCTACCGCCTCGGCCCGCTCGGCCCAGGCGATTCTTTCGGGCACACGTGGATCGCCGGTGAGGCTCTTCAGCAGGTACAGCGCCGTCGCCGGCAGCAATTCGAGCTGCTCGAAAACTCGCGGCGGCAGAGTCTTCAGCCGATCCGCCGCGTAGAGAGCGAACGGCACGCCGTGTTCGTCGGCGGCGTCGAAGGGCGCGTTCAGCAGAGTGCGCCACTCCGTCTCGGCGCCGGCGAGGTTGCCGGATTTATGCAGAGCCCGGGCGAGCAGGAGCCGCGCATAGGGTCCCGGCGCGCGCCGGTAATGTTCCGCGGCCTGGGCGGGGTCATTGCCGATGAACTCGGCGCGCTCACCCTGTTCGATTTCAGTATCCCGAACCTGCGTCCGGCTCTTCACCGGCGCGACGATTACGACCCCGGCGGGATGTTGTCCAGCGGCGACTCGCAGCCGGATCTCCGCAAGCCGGCTCAGTGCATCCTTGCGAACCTGGTCGACCTGGCGAACACGCTCTTCCGCAGCGCGCTTCTCGGCCAGTTCCCGGTCCTGCAGAACGATCCGGAGACCGAGCGCCACCAGCACCAGACAGGGAACGACCACGGTAGCCAGAAACAGACCGATGCGGCGGTGATGGCGCAATTTCCCCTATTCTACGCGCCGGGCGGCCGGGCGGTTGTCAAGGAAATGTCACGCTGGGCCGGCGGAATGGGACGGGTGAATGATAATGGAGGTCGTAACAACGTGGATCGCAACGAAATACTGGAGCACCTGCGTGCAAGGATCGTGCGGTTCGCGGCATCCAGGTTAGTAGGGGGAGCCGGGGACGGCTCGGCGGAGGACACGCCGGAGGATATCGCCCAGGAGGTTTTGCTGGTGCTGCACGAGAAATACCCGGCCCTGGACCGGGCCCAGGATCTGGTGCCTGTGGCGATCGAAATCGCGCGGTTTAAGATTCTGGCGGCTCGCCGGAAGACCGTTCGTCGGGGTGAGCATACTCAGGTTTCGGTGGACGATCTGCCGCTGGCGGGCGGGGGTCCGGACCCGTTGGAACAGGCGGCTCGCCGGGAGCGGCTGGAGCGCCTGGAGGCCGCCCTGAAGGAATTAGGGAGCCGGTGCCGGGACATTTTTAGACTTAAGATACAAGGGCTTAGCTTCATAGAAATACAGAAACAGTTGAAGGCGGGTTCACTTAACACTTTATATAGCTGGGACTTTCGCTGCCGCAAGCAATTGCTGGAGAAACTGGGCGGAAGCTGGGATCGGAAACAATGAACCCTGAAGATGTTCGGAAGCTGCTCGGCGGGTATGCCACCGGCTCGCTCAGCGAGGCCGAGCGGAAGCTTTTACTCGACGCTGCGCTGGAGGACCAGGAGCTGTTCGATGAGCTTGCGGGAGAGCATGTTTTAAAGGAAATCCTGGAGGAGCCGGGAGCCAGGCAGCGTCTGCTGGCGGCGCTCGAGCAAAAGTCCGCAGTTGTCTGGTGGTCCCGGCCATGGCCGTGGATGACAGCGGCTGTCACAGTGGCGATTGCCATCATTGTGGTGGTCTCGCAACGGATTCCTCCTCCTCCGCAAGAGATTGCGCAGGTGATGAAAACAGCAGAGCCCGTAGCAGCTCCGCCTCCGCCGCAACCTGCACCGGCTCCTCGAAAAGTTTCGCCGCCGGCGCGGGAAACCTCCGCAGATGCAATCGCAGAAGCGCGCGCGGACAAGGCAGAGCCTCAAGCTCTTGCGGATGCCCAACCGGCTGCTCCTCCACAATCGCAACGACAGGCGGTGGGAGCGGTGAGCGGATTCGCCGCTCGTGGCGGGCGAGCCGAGAATCTCGCGGCAAGCGCAGTCAGCGTCTTTGGGTTTAACTATACGGTCCGAGCGGATGGAGTTTTGGAAATTGTGCCGGCGTCGCCAGGATTCCTATCGGTGATGGCCGGCGCAAACGTCCTGCTCCCGAGCGCATCTGTGGCAGCGGGAACGCCGGTGCGGGTTCAGATTCCCGCGGACGCCGCGAGTCTAGCGATCGGGTTTTATGCAATGCAGGGAAACGCCGCCGCGCCGGTGCGCCGTGACGGAACGTCGGGGACGGTGACGGATCAGGATCCGCCCAACGGCCGGATTTCTATTCAACTTTTCCTGACACCAAGGACTCAATAAACTTCCGCTCGATGGGCCAGGTCCCGGTGACCTGCTCTTTTTGTGCTTCGAATCGCCCCGCAACGAGCACGGCGCTGAGATCGCCTGGAGCGGGAGTAAGCTTGTCGCGCGCCAGCATCTTCTTGAGCAAGTCGGTCACGCTGGAAAACTGCGCGGCCATCTTGGAGGCGTCGTCCGGAGCGGCGCAGTCCACCTGCATCTTCAATTCGAATGCTTTTTGATCCGCGGAAGGTCCCAGGGTGAAAACGGTGTTACGCGCGTGCTCGAGCTGGGATCGGAACGCGCCCATGCCGGCAGGCAGATTCTTAGCATCGGCAAAAATGTAGGGCGGCGCGGAAACCCAAATTGCGGCGGCAGGAATTTTGGGCGCCTCCTTCCAGAAACCGGGGAAGATGACGCGCACGCCCTGCGTGTCCCTGGCCACCGCCAGCGCCAGTACGTCGTTGCGAAGGAGCGTGAACGAAATGGTCTTGCCGGTTTGATTCGCGGGCATGCTGCATAGGCGATCCTGGCAGGACCCCTGATGCGCGCGCGCGTAGTCGGCGAGCTGGTTCCAGCGGAAGCGTCCCTGCACCGCGAAATATTCGTCCCCGTCCCTGAATCCGGCGGCGACGGCATCCAGATCGGTGCGGTAATCGAATCCGGTCTGCTCGACGAACTTCTTGTAATCGGGTTCCTCGGCGCCTTGCGAACCGGCGAGAAGTTCCAGGATGTTGGCGGAGCGCAGCAGGCCGACGTTCATGTAAACGTGCAGCGAGCGCTCGGCGGGAAGGCATTGGACCAGGCGCGCGGCATCGTAGGGGCGCGAGTAGAACCAGAACGCCCAGGCGCCCAGGATGACGCCCACGACGGCTGCCAGTGCAGCGCCTTTTTTCATTAGACGGCCGTTCTCATTGAACAGCTGTGGCGGTTTCCGCCATGCGCGCCTGTTTCCACAACGCGATGTAAGGTTTCAGGTCGGCCATCATCTTGGCGAACTGTTTGGGATCGAGCGATTGGGCTCCGTCGCTCATGGCTTTTTCCGGGTTGGGATGCATTTCGACAATCAATCCGTCCGCCCCAACGGCTACTCCCGCCCGGGCGAGAGCCGGAACCAGGCTGCGTCTTCCGGCGGCGTGACTCGGATCGAGAATCACGGGCAGGTGAGTCATTTCTCCCAAAGCCGCCACCGCGCCGATATCGCAGGTATTGCGCGTTACGGTCTCAAAGGTGCGAATGCCGCGCTCGCACAGCATCACGTCGGAATTGCCGTGGGCCACGATGTATTCGGCCGACATCAGCAGCTCTTTGACGGTGGCGCTCAATCCACGC
>DATIRX010000472.1:0-4064 GCA_035469225.1 Bryobacteraceae bacterium | reverse complement strand
GTCCCCTGCGCCCGATCGTTTTTGAACGACCACTGCAAGCGCGTTTCTCCGTCGTCAAACTCCGGCACTTCCGGGACCATCGCCGGCATGTACGCGCCGAACAATTGCCCTGCCTGCTCTCCCAGTTGCAGCATCACGCCGATGGGCGACCGCTGTCTTGCGGCCTGATACAATTCCTTCGACTGGGCGTCGTCCTGCTCGAAGATGCGGAAGCTCAGTCGTACCGCGCGCTCGCCCGCCGCGACGCATCTTGCAAAATCGCTCCCGAACTCGTGCAGCCGCTGGCTTATGTTGTTCGTCAACGTCAGATCCGCCGCCGTCAGCGTGAAGAAGCGGTGCGGTTCTGCTCCCATCCACACTTGGCCCAGGTGCCCGGGCACGATCGTGTAGTCGAAATTTCCCGCCGCTGGCTCGGCCGGAAAATCCGTCAGTCCGCCTTCTCCGCTCACGAAGCTCGCGCTGTCCAGCAGGTCTTGCGCTGGCCCGGAGAACTCGAATTCGTGGAAGTCCCCGTTTACCTTGACCTTCATCACATCCATCGCCGCGCCATTCAGAATGCGTTGGACCACGGTGGATGGATCCCAGTAGTCATACAGCGTGACGCTGCCTACGTCCGTCGCCAGCCGGTATGTCGCCGTCGCACCGACCGTTCCTCCGACCTCCGGCCCGCCCGTGAACGGAGCGTTGATGAACACCGTGGTCGTGTTCATCACTGCCGTCACGAATCGCACCTCTCCGCCCCAGGTAATGCCCTGGCCCGGCGTCAGACCGTGCGTCGCAGAAAATTGGATCTGCGTCTGCGCCGTAACCGCCGCGACAGTTCCACCTGCGAAAATCACCGGCGCGGCTCCCATCGCCGCTTGAAACAGCGGTCCGTGGCCCGGCGCCGAAGCCTGATCCGTCCACTGCGTCATGAACGTGTTCAGCTGGAAGTGCGTCCGCCTTCGTATTCTGTTCGGCATCCCCGCGAACGTCCGGCTCCCCGTCTTGTCCCGGCGCCCGGTCTGCTCTGGAACCTGCTGCGCCCCCAGCTTCACGAATGGAATGCGGCTCGCCGCCGTGACGGCTGCGGCCTGACCATACTCCGATTCCAGCGCCACGTACACGCGGTTATTGTTTGACGATATATAGCAGCTCATGATTTTTGTGTTTGTTTGCGCTCACTTGCGATGTAGCGGAGCGCACAGCGTTCGATCAGCGTTGTGCGCGATTCAAGAAACCGATAGGTCGACCTCAAATACTACCTTCGCGATCTGTAGAAACTTCTTACCGCCCTGCCGCACTGGATCGATGTTCACCTCGTATCCACCCGTGAAGAACGCGCCTTCGCCCCAGCTCCCTCGATTCACGTCCAGTACCTGCGTGACCGCGTCCGCATACAGCCGCAGCTGCTCTTCTATCCCTTCGAGCCGGTCCTGAGACACTCGGATCTCCGCCGTCGTTCGCACCTTTCCCGAGAACGTCCGGAACTTTTCTGTCAGCAGATTCCGCACCCGGTCCGCGTACACGTACACCGCCGGATACTTCACCACGAGCGCGCGTTCGCTCAGTTCGAAGGAGACGTTCTGATTCACCACATGCGTCGCCGGAATGGGCGCCAAATCCACTCCGCTCTCGAGCGCGGCCTGAGCCACCGCCGGTCCTAGTCCCGTATCCGGCGCCGTCAGAAACTCCACCACCTTGCGCGTCGCGATGCTTCCCGTTTTGGCCATCGCATCAACCTCGCTGCAACACCCAGACGCCGCTGACAAAGATGTCGCCTGGTTGCCCGTCGCCGGGAACTCTCCCCTGGACCAGGCCGGTTCCCGGCAGCACGAAGCTCTGCCCAATCGGAACCGGTCCATCGTTCTGCAGCGTTACAGCGTCCGGCGTCAGCCCCATATAAACGTTGAACCCGCTCGCCACCGCCGGAGGATTCGTCATCTGCACTACCGGCAACGCTCCCGCCGGCGCGTCGTAGGTCGTCATCTCCGACGGCGCCCCTTCCTGCCCCTCCGCCCCTGTCCACGACGCTCGCACGTAATAGACAGTTTTCGGAAAAGGACCCGCCACCGCGCTGAGAGCCGGCGGCGGCGCCTGCGGAATCGGCGTCAGCGCCAGGCCCACACCAAAGTGGAACGTGTGCTCCCGCGCGTTCCGCGTGAGCTGCTGGTATTCTCGAAACTTCGCCTGATACCGGTCATTTAGCTGGTTGTTGAACGCGTCCCGATAAAAGATTTCCAGCGCGTGCACTGCATGCCAGCGTCTCAGTTGCCGCGTGACCGTCACGTCGGAAACTCCGATCCGCCGGCGTCCGGCCGCCTGAGGATCCGCGCCCGATCGGTCCAGAAGGAAGTCCAGAATATCCTGTGCCACCTCCTCCGCAGCCAGATCCAGCTTCACCGTCAGGTCAATCATCTCCGTATGCGCCACCTCGGCCACGGCCGATTCATACACGCGCAAGTCGTCGATCGTGTTAAGGTTTCCGTCTGTCAGCAACATGCAGCTGCATCTCTTTCCACTTCGTCTCCGCTTCCGCTCGGAATCGCGCGGCATCCTCCGGGCTCGCCAGGTCTGCCTTCCCATCCGCGATCAGCCGCGCCGCGATTCCCCTTGGTAGCTCGGTCTTAACCCCGCTCCGGCCCCCGTCCGGCATGGCGCGGCTGATCACCACCGCGAACACCGTATCGATCAAAGCCTCAATCTTGCCGACTTTCTCGTAATACGCCCGCAAGTCCATATGGTTTTTTCAATCAGGTGGAGCAGGCTTCAGCCTGCAAGCGGGGCTTTTAGCCCCGCCCCGCCGTTCTCCTAGCTGTTCACCTGCACGCCGAAGCTGTTCCGCAGCACGCCGGTGCCATACAGCACATCCACCGTGAACTGCTGAGCCAGCGTGTTGGGTTGATAGCTCATGGTCACCCGCATGCCGAAATTGCCCAGTTCGGCGTACTCTGCGATCGCTCCCGTCCCCGGCAGCGGCCTCGGCAGTCTTCGTACCACCAGGCCGATCGCATCCCGCGCGAACCCGATGTTGTGTGTGGTCGCCGGGGCGGAGCCCGTCTTCACTACGAACTGCGATCGGAAAATGTAGAAGTCCTTCATCTTCCCCACCGCTCCATCCACCAGAGCGCGTAATCCCGCCTCGCCTGCGCTGTTGAATTCACTGAACCGTGGAATCTGCCGCAGCGCCGAATATGCGCCCGGATCCACCACCAGGTACTTAGCCGCGCTCGCCGGAACTTTCGCCCCGAACAACGCAGTCTCAGCCGAATCCACTACCGCCTCGGTGAGCGCCGTCCCGGCCGTCCCCACCGCCGTGTTCGACGTGAACAGCGGATACAACGCCATCAGATCCGACTCGATCTTTTCCGCCAGCGCCACCACCGCCGGTTGCATGTACAGCCGGAGCAGATCCGGTACCGCCAGGATCTTGGTGACGTCCGGAATCAGGAACGTCGCCTCCGCGTGCGTGTTCAGCACGATCTGAGCATTGTCCAGATTCGGATTCTGCGTCAGTACCGTGCTGCCTTCCGTCAGGTTGTGGGCCGTCAATGCCGGCGGAATCGGGACGTTAATCGTATCTCCCGCTTGCGCCAGCGCCGGTTCATAATCGCGATTGACCAGGTTCCCCATCACCAAGTTCCCCATCAGAGCCGGTAGTGCGTCTGCCGCCACCAGCTTCACAATCGCATTCGCTACGTTGCTCGATGTAATTGCTGCCATTTGTTATCTCCTCTTTTTCCTCAAAAACCTCGTAGCGTTTGCGACGCCACTCGCGCGATCTCCTGCCTCACCCGGTCCAGTTCCTCCGCGCTCATCCCTGGCCGGATCTTATCGATGTCCACCGATCCCGATGCCTGACCGTTTCCACGTCCCCCTCCGCCGGCGCCCGATCCTCCCGCCAGTCGCGCTGGCAGCAGCTCCGGGTTCTCGGCCACAAACTGCTCCAGGAAGTTCTTCATCTCTCCGCCATCCCGCGGAACTTCGTCCCGTACCGCCTTGTATGCCAATTCGATCTTCGTCACCCCCAGCCTTTGCAGCTCCGCCCGGATCGCCGAGCCCCGCTCGGCCTCCTCCACTCGCTT
>DATIRX010000471.1:0-2937 GCA_035469225.1 Bryobacteraceae bacterium | reverse complement strand
AACCTTGCGGATTCTGGAAGAGGCTTTGGACCGGGTGAGGAGCCTGAGTCAGGATCTGTGCCCCTCGCCGGCTTACCGTGGCGGGTTGAAGCAGGCTCTGCTGCTGCTCGCCGACCAGCATGCCTCGCGCAGTTGCCACATTGACATCGACTATTCCGCAACAGCCGCTGTGCCGGGCGAGATCGCCGCGGCCATTCATGAAACGGCGGCTGCCGTGGTCGAAAAAGCGCTCGTACAGGGAGCCTCACAGGTGGCCATCACGGTGCGGGGGGCCGCCAGCCTGGTGGTGCGCATTGCCGATAACGGTCGGAAATCCGGCCGCGCGCGCGCGTTGTCGCCGGCCGGCATGCTGGCGCGGGAACAGGGGCTGAAGTTCGAGTACACCGCCGGAAACGGTACAATTGTTATCCGTTATGCAGTTCGACGTACTCCTCGTGGATGATCACAAGATCATGCGCGATGGCATCAAGGCGATCCTGACCCGCTCCCTCGACTTTCGAGTCGTGGGCGAGGCCGAGAACGGCCCCGATGCCGTGCAATTCGTTAAGAAGTGCCGCCCGCATCTGGTGCTGATGGATATTGGCTTGCCCGGGTTGAACGGGGTGGAGACCACCGCCGAGATTTTGCGCCATCAACCGGACTGCAAGATCATTATTCTTTCGATGTACGACGATGAGAATTCCGTAGTCAGTGCGGTGCGGGCCGGGGCGCGCGCGTTCATTCTCAAGAAGGCATCCGACAACGATCTTCTCGAGGCGCTTCGAATGGTGTCGGCCGGAGGAATGTATCTGAGCCCGCAGGTCTCCGACCGGCTGCTGACGCGCATTCAGAAGGGCGACCTGGACTCCCGCCAGACGCCTACGGTACTCGAGGCGCTGTCGCCGCGCGAGGTGCAGGTGCTACGGCTGGTGGCCGAAGGCAAGACCAGCAAAGAAATCGCGGTGCTGCTGGATCTGCGCGAGCAGACCGTGCGCAGTTATCGCAAAACCATGATGAAGAAGCTGGGCGTGAACAACGTGGCCGGCTTAACTCAACTGGCGCTTTCCACAGGCCTGACGCAGTCCGGCCGCGCGGCCATCAAAGGTGAGTAATAAGATTAGCCGGCCCTCGCCCTGGGGGCCGCTGGCGGTGGCGGATGCGCACGTTCACTTTTTCTCGCATCATTTCTTTTCCGCGCTGGCCGGGCAGGCCGGCATGACGCTGGAGGCCGCCGGCACAAAGCTCGGCTGGCAGCTGCCGCCGTCCGATCCGGAGACACTGGCCGCCTCGTGGGTCCAGGAGCTGGACAGGAACGGAGTGTTCGCGTCGGTTCTGATGGCCAGTATTCCGGGCGATGAGAGCTCCGTGGTTGCGGCTGCGCGCGCGTTCCCGGAACGGTTCTTTGCCTACGCCATGGTGAATCCTCGAGCGTTGCCCGCCGGTCTGCCCCCGGCGTTTTCGGAGGTGCGCGCAGCGTGTCTGTTCCCCGCGATGCACGGATACTCCATCCAGGATGAGTGCGCGAGGCCGTTATTCGAATGGGCGCAGAGCAACCGCCGCGCGGTGTTTGTCCATTGCGGAGTTCTCAGCGTAGGCGTCCGCAAGAAACTGGGGCTGCCGTCGCCCTTCGATATGCGGTACTCCAACCCGGTGGACCTGCATGCCATCGCCTTGCGCTACCCGGAGGTGCCGATCATCGTGCCGCATTTCGGGGCGGGCTATTTTCGCGAAGCGCTGATGCTGGCCGACCAGTGCGCCAACGTGTATCTGGATACGTCCAGTTCCAATCATTGGATGCGCTATCAGTCCGGGCACGTCACCTTGCGCGAAGTATTCCGGCATGCGCTGGAGGTGGCCGGACCCAAGCGGTTGCTGTTCGGCACGGATTCCTCGTTTTTCCCGCGCGGCTGGCACCAGGCGGTTTTCGAGGATCAGGCCCGGGCGCTCTACGAGATCGGAACCAGCGAAGCGGATGCGAAAGCTATATTTGGCGAAAATCTCCTGAGAATTCTCGCGGCCTGACGCAACGTCATTGGTGTGATCTTCGACCGTTTCCGCCTTACGCGCAAGTCAGTGTTCCGGTATCCGATGGATCCGGCGCCACGCACGGCCGTGCTAGCGGCCTGTTTCCGGCAAGCCAGGTTTCCGGCGAAGTCTCCCATCCGGGTCTTCCCCCGCGGCTGGTCGGAAGAAGTAGCCGCCTTCGCACCGGCCGCGCTCGCCTCGACTCGCGAGCAATTGTTCGGGCTGGCCGCGGCGGAGCGGCCGCCGTCGTTGACGCACGCGGTGATTGTGCTCGAATCTCCCGGCGATGGGCTGCTATCGGCAGGCGAGCGCGAGCGGCTGTGGCGAGCTTTCCGGGTTCCGGTATTCGAGCAGATCGTCGGGGCGCGCGGCAGGCTGGTGGCTGCGGAGTGCGAGGCTCATGAAGGGTTGCACGTCGAGACTCCCGGTTTGCCGTGGGGCAGCCTGCCGTCGCAGGGATACCGGCTGGAGCTGGCGGCCTGTGGCTGCGGCCGCAACACCCCGCGACTTGTATCTGCCCTGCCGGCGGAGCGAACCCGCAGCGTGGCTGCCTACGCGAAATAGCCGATATAATGCGTAGTATCCACCTCGTGCGAGCGTGGCGGAACTGGCAGACGCACTGGATTTAGGTTCCAGCGCCCGCAAGGGCATGGGAGTTCGACCCTCCCCGTTCGCACCATCCTCTCGGAAGCCTGTCCGGATCAGTGCGTCATCGAATACATGACGTAGTTGACGCCGATGCGGATTCCCAGCGCGGAAAAGCGCTCCGGGTAGGCCGGCAGATCGGCGAATTCCCAGGAATCGCCGATGTCGGAATTGAACGAGATCGCCACCATCAGCCGGCCCTGGTCGTCGCGGAGGCCCAGCCACTGGGGTGTGATTCCGCCGTCGCGAGGCCCGCGCCGCAAGCCCCATTCGCCCAGGATCTGGAAG
>DATIRX010000470.1:0-30707 GCA_035469225.1 Bryobacteraceae bacterium | reverse complement strand
CCGGTTCCGAAACCGACGATTTTGGCGCCGGGATCGCCGACCACCACGAGCGCCGAGAAGCTCATGTTCTTGCCGCCCTTGACCACCTTGGTGACGCGGTTAATCGAGACGACCTGTTCCTTGAGGTTCAGGTTATTCGATTCGATGCGCTTTGCTGGGGTTGTTGCCATTCCTTATAAGATCCTTGTCGGCCTAGAACTCCAGGCCGCCTTCCCGTGCAGCGTCGGCTAATGCCTTGACGCGCCCGTGATACAGATATCCGCCGCGGTCGAACACCACAGCCTTGACGCCCTTTTCCTTGGCGCGCTCGGCCAGCAGCTTTCCGACGGCTTTTGCGCCGGCCACGTTGCCGCCGCTCTTGACGCCATTCTTCTCGTTGGAAGATGCCGCGGCCAGGGTGTGTCCCACCGAATCGTCGATGACCTGGGCGTAAATATGCTTGACGCTGCGGAAAACCGCCAGACGCGGCCGCGCGGTGCTGCCGGACAACTTCTGGCGAATGCGCTGGTGCACCCGCGTGCGGACTTGAGCTTTCGATCGTGCTGGCATGCTACTTGGCACCTCCCGCCGCTCCGGTCTTGCCGGCCTTCTTGCGCAGAGGCTCGTTGGCGTAGCGGACTCCCTTGTTCTTGTAGGGATCCGGCGGACGCAGCGCGCGCATGTTCGCGGCCACCTGCCCCAGCAACTGCCGGTCGCCGCCGGTCAGAATCAGGGGCGTCAGATTGTTGGCCGGCTTTTCGACTTTCATATCGATTCCGTCGGGCAGATAGAACTCGATGGGATGAGAGTATCCCAGAGTGAAGGTCGCGATCCGTCCCTTGACGTCGCACTTGTACCCGACGCCGAAGATCTGCAGCTCCCGCGTGAATCCGGTGGAGACGCCCACCACGGCGTTGGATGTGAGCGCGCGCGTCAATCCATGCAGCGCGGCCTTATCTTCGCTATCGCGGACCAGTTCCAGGACGCCGTCGGTTTGCTTGAACGTGATTCCGGCGGGAATCGGGACCGACTGCTTGCCCTTGGGCCCTTCCACCGTGAGGCGATCGCCGACGGTGATCTTCACGCCCTTGGGCACGGGGATCAGTTTTTTACCGACTCGTGACATAGAAAACTCCTACCAAACTCGCTTACCAAACATGACAGAGCACTTCGCCGCCCACGCCTTCTTTGCGCGCGCTGTTCCCGGTCATGACGCCGCGGGGCGTGGTTAAAATGTTGATTCCCAGGCCGCCCAGTACGCGCGGCACTGCCTTGGAGCCCACGTAAACCCGGCAGCCCGGACGCGATACGCGCTCGATGCGCGAGATCACCGGCATGTTGCCAGGCGTGTACTTAAGATAGATGCGGATGGACCTGTGGGTGCCGTCCTCGGTGAGCTTGTAATTGGCGATATAGCCCTCATCCTTGAGGATCTTGGCGATATCGCTCTTCAGCCGCGACGCCGGCACGTCCACCTTGGGATGACGCGCGGCTAATCCATTACGGATGCGCGTCAGCATGTCGGCGATCGGATCGGTTGTCGTCATTCCTTCACACTCCTTCGCATCACCATGAGGCTTTAATCACGCCGGGGACTTCCCCGGCCAGCGCCAGCTTGCGGAAGCAGATGCGGCACAGCCTGAATTTTCGTAAAAACCCTCGCGGGCGCCCGCAACGGAAGCAGCGGTTGCGGTGCCGGCAGCGCAGCTTGGGCGTGCCGGCGGCCTTGGCCTTGGCCAGCATTTCATCTCGTGCGATCTTGGCGGTGGTAGCCATCGTTTTTGTTATCGCGCACAACACATTCGCGGTGCGCTTTTCTCCTACTCCTGGTCTCCTGCTACTGCGCGCGGAAAGGCATTCCCATTTGCTTCAGCAACGCCAGACCTTCCGCGTCGGTCTTGGCGCTGGTGGTGATACAAATATTCATCCCTTTGGCTTTGTCGACCTTGTTATAGTCGATTTCCGGGAAAATGAGCTGATCGTGGATGCCCAGCGTATAGTTGCCGCGGCCGTCGAAGGACTTGGCGGAAACGCCGCGGAAATCGCGCACGCGCGGCAGGGATACGTTCACCAGGCGGTCAAAAAATTCGTACATGCGGTCGCCGCGCAGGGTGACCATACAGCCGATGGGCATGCCCTCGCGCAGCTTGAAGGCGGCGATGGATTTGCGGGCCTTGGTGATGACCGGCTTCTGCCCGGCGATCTGGCTCATCTCCGTCACCGCGCCGTCGATCAGCTTGGCATTCTGGGTAGCCTCGCCCAAGCCGATGTTGAGTGAAATCTTCTGCAGCTTGGGAACCGCCATGGGATTCCCGTAACCGAACTCCTTGGTGAGAGCCGGCACTACTTTCTTTTCGTAAAGTTCTTTCAGCCTTGCCGCCATACGTTACGCCTTTTTATCCAAAATTTCTCCGCCCTTGCGCGCGTACCGCACGCGCCGCGTGCCTTCCATGCGGTAGCCCACCCGCGTGGCCACGCCGCCGGAGGTGAGCAACATCACGTTGGAGATCGCGATCATGCTTTCCCGCTCCGCGATGCCGCCTTTAATCTGCCGCGAGGGATTCGGCCGGGTATGCCGCTTCACCATTCCCACGCCTTCGATCAAAACGCGGCCGCGCTGACGGTCGACGTCGAGCACGCGGCCGGTCTTGCCCTTGTCTTTTCCCGCGATGACCTTGACGGTATCTTCCTTGCGGATCTTGATCTTGATCTGAACCTGAGGTTCGTTCTGATGCCTCTGTGCGATTTTTCTGGGCATGACTAAATCACCTCCGGCGCGAGCGAAACAATCTTCATGAAGCGCTTATCGCGCAGCTCGCGGGCCACCGGCCCGAACACGCGCGTGCCCACCGGCTCGCCCAGCTCCGAGATCAGAACGGCTGCGTTTGAATCGAAGCGGATATAGGTTCCATCCTTCCGGCGGGTTTCTTTGCGCATCCGGACGATCACGCAGCGCACCACTTTCCCCTTTTTGATGGCGGAATCGGGCGCCGCTTCTTTCACGCTGGCCGTGACGATATCGCCCAATCCGGCGCGCAACCCCAGCCCGCCGCCGCGCGGCAAAATGCACGCGAGCCGGCGAGCGCCGCTGTTGTCGGCTACCTCCAGAATGGTCCGCATCCCGATCATGATCTTGTCTCCTGACTCCTAAAACCGCGCTAGTTCTTCTTCTTCGACGGGCGCTTTTCCCGGCCGGCCTCGATACCGATCGAGGTCAGGTCGGTGGTGACCTGTACAGCCTTGCGCAGCACTTCTTTCAGCTGCCAGCGCTTCAATTTGCTCAGCGGACGGCATTCGATGATGCGCACCACGTCGCCGACTTTGGCCTCACCGGTCTCATCGTGCGCGTAGAACTTCCGGCGCTTGTTGATGATGCGCTTGTACAACGGATGCGGCACGCGCCGGATGACTTCGACCACGATGGTCTTGGCCATCCTGGCCGACACCACCGAGCCAATCTTTTCGTTCTTAAAACTGTGGACCGTTTCCGCCATCGGCTGTTACTCGCCTTTCTTGCTCTTCACGGCCTTCTTAGGGGCCGTCTTGGCTGCTTTTGCAACTGCTGCTTTTGCAGCTGCTGGTTTCGCGGCAGCGCGTTTTCCTGCGACGCCTTTGGGCGTCACCTTGGTTACGAGCGGCACGGGCGCAGCCGCGGCGGCCGAGGGGGCCACTCCTTTTTGCTTCAGCACCGTGAGGATACGCGCACGCTCTTTGCGCAGCGTGCGGACCTTTTTGACTCCGTCCATCTGCCCCATGGACATCTGGAACCGCAGCCGGAACATTTGCTCGGCGCCTTCGCGCAACTGCTTGTCGAGCTCGGCCGGATCCAACGCCCGGAATTTTTCCGCGTTCTCCTTCATGTGCTCCTCGCTACTCCATTCCGTCGCGCAGAATCAGCTTGGTCGGAATCCCGATTTTCGCCGCTGCCAGCCGCATGGCTTCCTTGGCGGTGGCATGATCCACGCCTTCCATCTCGAACAGAATCTTGCCCGGACGAATCACGCACACCCATTCTTCCGGCGCACCTTTGCCTTTGCCCATGCGGGTTTCGGCCGGCTTCTTGGTGATGGGTTTATCCGGGAACAGCCGGATCCAGACCTTACCGCCGCGCTTGATGGAACGGGTCATGGCGACGCGCGCCGCCTCAATCTGGCGAGCCGTAATCCAGCCGCATTCCATGGCCTTCAGTCCGAAATCGCCAAACGCCAGCGAGGAGCCGCGCCAGGCCTTACCGGCCATGCGCCCACGCTGCTGCTTGCGATACTTCACCTTCTTGGGCATCAACATAGGTGTTTCCTACTCGCTCTTCTTCTCGCCTTCAGGCGGCGTGGCCGTGGGCGCTTCTCCACCCTCGGGCTGGCTGTCCTGCGGCTTATCCTGCGGCTTGTCAGACTTCCAGGCCGGCTGCACCGGAGCCGCCATGGGAGGCAGGATGGCCTGCCGCGCCATTTCTCCCGGAGCCTGCTGCGTTACGCCGCCCGCGCCCTCGGGAGCGAAAGCCTGCGGACGAGGCGGCCGGTCACGCCGGTCGCGATCCCGGTCCCGATCCCGGTCCGGACGCGGAGCCCGGCGGGGCTCGGGTTCATTGCGCAGCCCTTTGGCGTGGGCACCCGGCAGAATCTCGCCCTTGTAAACCCAGCACTTGACCCCGATGACGCCATAGGTGGTATACGCCTGGCTGAATCCAAAGTCGATATCGGCGCGCAGGGTGTGCAGAGGAAGCTGACCTTGCAGGTACCATTCGGTTCGCGCGATTTCGGCTCCGTTCAATCGCCCGGAAACCCGGACTTTGATTCCTTTGCAGCCGAACCGCAGCGCGGAATCGACCGCCTTGCGCATGGCTCTTCGAAACGCCACGCGCTTTTCCAGCTGCAGGGCGATGGATTCCGATACCAGCTGCGCATCCAGCTCGGGCTTGTGCACTTCCTGAATATCGATGAAGACTTCGCGCTTGGTTTTCTTGGCCAGATCCTGCTTGAGCTTCTCGATCTCGGCGCCTTTGCGCCCGATGATGATGCCCGGACGCGAGGTGGAAATGGTAATCCGCAGCTTGTTGCCGGGACGATCCACTTCGATCGAGCTGACGCCGGCGGCCTTGAGCCGGTCGCGGAGAGCGTCCTTGAGCTCCAGGTCCTCGCGCAGCAGCTTGGCATAATCCTGCTTAGCGAACCAGCGCGAGCGCCAGGTCTTGGTGAATCCCAGCCGGAATCCGTACGGATGAACCTTCTGCCCCATATTTTTGCCTTACTCCTTCACCGCGAGGTCGGGCTTGCGATCGCCGACCTGGACCACAATGTGCGCCATTCTTCTTTGATAACGGTAGGCGCGGCCCATGGGGGCCGCCCGGATGCGCTTCATGCGCGGTCCTTCATTCACGTAGGCTTCGGTGACGATCAGCGTGTCCACGTCGACATCGTTATTGCGGTTCTCGGCGTTGGCGATGGCCGAACGCAGCACTTTTTCGATGGACGGCGCGATGCGCTTGTTGGTGGCGCGCAGAATATGGATGGCTTCCCCGGCCTTCTGGCCGCGGATCAGGTCTATCACCAGCCGCGCTTTCTGCGGCGAGGTTCGAAGGTATCGGGCTTCGGCTCTGGCTTGCATGGTTTGATCTCCTAGGAAGGCTTAGCCGTCTTCTCCGCCCCGGGCGCGGCCCCGGCCCCGGGTGCGGCCCCGGGACCTCCCGCCGCGGCCTTGGCGCCGTGACCTTTAAACACGCGGGTGGGGGAAAATTCGCCCAGCTTGTGGCCCACCATATTTTCGGTGATGTAGACCGGGATAAACTTTTTCCCGTTGTGCACGGCCAGCGTATGCCCGATAAACTCCGGCACGATGGTCGAGCGGCGCGACCACGTCCGCACCACTTTCTTCTCGTTCTTCACGTTCAGCGCGTTCACCTTGTCGGCCAGGTGATCATCGACGAACGGTCCTTTATGCAGCGAGCGTCCCATGCGCTACCTCTTTTTGGCCTTCCGCGTCACGATCCATTTGTTCGTGCGCTTGTTGTTGCGGGTCTTGAAGCCGCGCGTAGGCTGGCCCCAGGGGGTCACCGGATGCCGGCCGCCGCTGGTTTTGCCCTCGCCGCCGCCATGCGGGTGATCCACCGGATTCATCGAAACGCCGCGGTTGTGCGGCATCTTGCCCATCCAGCGTTTGCGCCCGGCTTTGCCCAGGCTGACGTTTTCATGCTCGACGTTGCCCACCTGGCCGATGGTGGCCGCGCACTCCACCAGGACTTTTCGAATTTCGCCCGAGGGAAGCTTGAGCAGCGCGTAATCGCCTTCGCGCGAAACCAGCTGCGCCTGCGCGCCCGCCGAACGGGCCATCTGCCCGCCCTTGCCGGGCTTCAGTTCGATGTTGTGCACCACGGTGCCGGCCGGAATGTTCTTGAGCGGGAGCGAGTTGCCGATCAGGATGTCGGCGGCGGGTCCGGACAGGATCTTGCGTCCCACTTCGAGGCCCGCCGGGGCCAGGATGTAGCGCTTCTCGCCATCCACATAATGCAGCAGGGCGATGCGCGCGCTGCGGTTCGGATCGTATTCGATGGCGGCCACCACGGCCGCGATCCCGTTCTTATCGCGCTTGAAATCGATTTCCCGATAGGACTTCTTGTGCCCGCCGCCGCGGAATCGGGACGACACGCGGCCGGTGCTGCTGCGCCCGCCCGTGCGCTTCTTGCCCGACACTAGGCTCTTTTCGGGAGTCTGCTTGGTGATGTCCTCGCGCGACACCACCGTCTGAAAACGGCGCGTCGGCGTTGTGGGTCTGTAGGATTTGACCGGCATATCGTTCCTTTTAAATCTCCGCGTACTCCGGCATCTTCTCGCCCGGCTTCAGCTTCACGTAGGCTTTTTTCCAGTCCGAGCGATACCCGGCGAATCTGCCGCGCCGCCGCAGCTTGCCGGCCGTGGTGCTGGTCCGCACATCGGACACCTTCACCTTGAACAGCTTCTGGACAGCCTGCCGGATCTGAGTCTTGTTGGCGTTGATATCGACTTCAAAGCACAGCGTGCGCTCGGAGTCTTTCTTGGTGACGCCTTTCTCGGTGACGACGGGCCGCTTGATCACTTCCATCAAAGAATTCATTGCAGGCCCTCCGAAAGTTTTTGGGTAGCCGCGTGGCACGCAACGCACCCGTGCGCGTATCGAGCCGCGATCATTGCAGGCCCTCCGAGAGTTTTCGGGCCGCTGCTTCCGTCATCAGCACCTGCTGATGGCCCAGCAGGTCGTACACATTGACATGGTGGCTGTCTACCAGCTTCACGCCTTCCAGGTTCCGGCTGGATAGCTGCAGGTTCTTATTGTCGGCATTGTCCACCAGCAGAACAGTGCGGGCGATTTCCAAAGCATCGAGCGTCTTGCGCATCAGCTTGCTTTTGTGATCGCTCAGCGCGAACTCGCTGACCACGCGCAGCTCGCCGTCGCGCAGCTTGGCCGACAAAGCGCTGCGCAGCGCGCCTAATTGCATTTTTCGGGGCAGTTTATAGGAGTAGTCGCGCGGCTGCGGTCCGTGGGTGGTGCCGCCATGGCGCCACAGCGGGCTGCGGATGGAGCCCATGCGGGCGCGCCCCGTGCCCTTCTGCTTCCAGAGCTTTTTGCCCGATCCGGCCACTTCGTGCCGGGTCTTGGTCTTGGCCGTGCCGCGGCGGGTGCCGGCCAGATGGTGGCGAACCGCTTCGTACAGCAGCGCCTTATTTACGGGCGCGCCGAATACGGCGTCGGACAGGTCCAGCGTGCCCACTTTCTTGTTGCTGAGATCGATCACGTCTACGCTCGGCATGGCTACTGTCGCGACCTCCGCAGGATGACGTATCCCCCGTTCGGCCCGGGAACCGCGCCCTTCACCAGGATCACGTTGTCCTCGACATCCACTTCCACAATTTCCAGATTCCGCACGGTGACGCGATCGGTGCCCATGTGGCCGCCCATGCGCATCCCGGGAAACACGCGCGAGGGGAAGCTGGATGCTCCGATGGATCCCGGAGCGCGGTGGAACATGGATCCGTGGGTGGCATCGCTGCCGCGGAAATGATGGCGCTTGACCACGCCGGCGAAACCCCGGCCCTTGCTGATGCCGATCACGTCCACTTTTTCCTTGGGCTTGAACTCGTCCGCCAGAACACGATCGCCGGCTTTCAGATCGCCGTTGGCGCCGTCTCCCAGCCGGAATTCGCGCATGAACTTCACGCCTTCGGCGGAGGACTTCTTCAAGTGCCCCGCGGCCTGCTTGCTGACACGCGACTTCTTGACGTATTCCATCAGGCCTAACTGCACGGCGTCATATCCGTCGGTGGCAGGCGTCTTGCGCTGCACCACCACGCACGGACCCGCCTTGAGCACCGTTACCGGCACCACCTGGCCGTCGGCCCGGAACACCTGCGTCATCCCGATTTTCTTACCTAAAATTCCTGGGCTCATTGGAAACTCCGGACGGGTCGTGTCCCGCCCCTACTTGCCTCTACCGAATGCCTTGATCTCTACGTCCACGCCGGCCGGAAGATCCAGCTTCATCAGCGCATCCACGGTGTCCTGGGTCGGCTCGAGAATATCCAGCAGCCGCTTGTGCGTCCGGATCTCAAACTGCTCCCGGCTCTTCTTGTCCACGTGCGGCGAGCGCAGCACCGTGTACAGGTTCCGGACCGTGGGAAGCGGAATGGGTCCCGCCACCGTCGCGCCGGTGCGCTTGGCCGTATCCACGATTTCCGTCGTGGACTGGTCCAGAACCCGGTGATCATACGCCTTGAGGCGAATGCGAATGCGCTCTTTAAGGCTGGCCATGTTACTCCAGAATCTCCGTGACGGTTCCCGCGCCCACCGTGCGGCCACCCTCGCGGATGGCGAATCGCAATCCCTTGTCCATGGCGATGGGCGTGATCAGCTCGACTTCCAGCGCCACGTTGTCTCCCGGCATCACCATTTCCATGCCCGCCGGCAGCTGCGCGACTCCCGTCACGTCCGTGGTCCGGAAGTAAAACTGCGGCCGGTATCCCTTGAAGAACGGCGTGTGCCGCCCGCCCTCGTCCTTGCTCAAAATATACACTTCGCCCTTGAACTTCTTGTGCGGCTTGATCGACCCGGGCTTGGCAATCACCTGCCCGCGCTCCACGTCATCCTTTTCAATGCCGCGCAGCAGCAGCCCGACGTTGTCGCCGGCCTCGCCCGTATCCAGCAGCTTCTTGAACATCTCAACGCCGGTGACCACCGTCTTGCGCGTGTCGCGGAAGCCCACGATCTCCATTTCCTCGCCGACCTTGCAGACACCCGCCTCGATCCGGCCCGTGACCACCGTGCCGCGGCCCTGGATCGAAAAAATGTCTTCGATCGGCATCAGGAAGGGCTTGTCCTTCTCACGAACCGGCTGCGGAATGTAGGTATCCACCGCCTCCATCAGCTCGTCGATGGTCTTTTCCCACTTCTCTTCCTTGTTGAGAGCGCCCAGCGCGCTGACCTTGACGACCGGCAGATCGTTGCCCGGGAATCCGTAGCTGGTCAGCAGCTCGCGAACTTCCAGCTCCACCAGCTCGAGCAGTTCCGGATCGTCCACCATGTCCACTTTGTTCAGTGCCACGACCACGTAGGGCACGCCGACTTGCCGAGCCAGCAAGATGTGCTCTCTGGTCTGGGGCATGGGGCCGTCGGTGGCGGCGACAACCAGAATGGCTCCATCCATCTGCGCCGCGCCGGTGATCATGTTCTTGATGTAATCGGCGTGACCGGGGCAATCCACGTGGGCGTAGTGCCGCTTGGCGGTCTCATATTCCACGTGCGCCACGGCGATCGTGATTCCGCGGGCTTTTTCTTCCGGCGCGTTGTCGATCGAATCGAAGCTCCGGAACTTCACCTTGGGATTATGCTTGGCCAGCGTCTGGGTGATGGCCGCCGTCAGCGTGGTCTTGCCGTGATCGATGTGCCCGATGGTCCCCACGTTGCAATGCGGCTTGCTGCGATCGAATTTTTCCTTCGCCATATGTGTCTTCGCTCCTGATGGAATCTAGTGCGTTACTCTGCCTTGCGCCCGGCTGGTGATTTCTTCCGCGACGCTCTTAGGAACTTCTTCGTACCGCCCGAAATGCATGGTGAACGCGCCGCGCCCCTGCGTGCGGGAGCGCAGTTCGGTGGCGTACCCGAACATTTCCGACAACGGCACCATGGACTTGATGATGTGCGTGGAACCCAGAATTTCGGTGCCTTCCAGGCGTCCCCGGCGCGAGATCAGGTCGCCATTGACCGAACCCATGTACTCGTCGGGAACCACCACTTCGACGCGCATGACCGGCTCCAGCAGAATCGGCTTGGCTTTCCGCGCGGCCTCTTTAAAACAGATCGAGCTGCAAATCTTGAAGGCCATTTCGGACGAGTCCACATCGTGATAATCCCCGTCGAATACGGCGATCTTCACATTGGACATGGGATAGCCCGCGAGCACGCCGTGCTCCAGCGCTTCCACCGCGCCCTTTTCGACGGCCGAAATAAATTCCTTGGGAATCGCGCCTCCGCGAATCTCGTTGACGAATTCGTACTCGCCGCTTTCCAGCGGCTCGACCCGCAGCTTCACGCGGGCGTACTGGCCGCTGCCGCCGGTCTGCTTCTTATGGGTGTAATCGTATTCCGCGATGTTGCGGATGGTTTCGCGATACGCCACCTGGGGCTTGCCGACATTGGCGCCCACGCTGAACTCGCGCTGCATGCGATCGACGATGATTTCCAGGTGCAATTCGCCCATGCCCGCCAGAATCGTCTGGCCGGTATCGGGATCGGTGGAAACTTTGAGCGTGGGATCTTCCTGCACCAGCTTGGCGATGGCCATGCCCAGCTTGTCCTGGTCGGCCTTGGTCTTGGGCTCGATGGCCAGCTGGATCACGGGCGCCGGGAAGTCGATATTCTCCAGGATGACCGGAGCCTTTTCATCGCAAATGGTATCGCCGGTGGAAACCGATTTCAGTCCCACGACTGCACAGATATCGCCCGCCAGAACTTCGGTGATCTCTTCGCGCTTGTTGGCGTGCATCTTGACCAGGCGTCCGATGCGCTCCTTGCGGCTTTTGGCGACGCTATAGACCGAATCGCCCGCGCCGAGCCGGCCCGAATATACGCGGATGAAGGCCAGCTGGCCGACAAACGGGTCGGTCATGATCTTGAACACCAGCGCGGCGAACGGCTCGCTATCGCTGGGCGGACGCTCGATGACCTGTTCGGGGTTATCAATCGCAGCGCCCTGCACCGCGGGAACTTCGAGCGGCGAAGGCAGGTAGTCCACCACTGCGTCCAGCAGATTCTGCACGCCCTTATTTTTGAAGGCCGATCCGCACACGACCGGGAAGATTTTCTGCGCGATGGTCGCCTTGCGGATACCGGCGCGCAATTCGTCCACGGTAATGGCCTGGCCTTCGACGAATTTGGTGAACAGATGATCGTCGGACTCAGACACGGCCTCGACCAGCTGGTCGTGATATTCCTTGGCCTGCGCCTTCAGGTCCTCGGGGATCTCCACGTCGTCGTACTTCGCGCCGAGGGTCTCATCCTGCCACACGCGGGCGGTCATATTGACCAGGTCCACGACGCCCTTGAACTGATCTTCGCTGCCGATGGGGATCTGGATCGGCACGGGGCGGCACTTGAGCCGGTCCACGATGGTTTGCACGGAGCGAAAGAAATCCGCACCCACGCGGTCCATTTTATTGATGAAGCAAATGCGCGGAACGCGGTATTTATCGCCCTGGCGCCAGACTGTTTCAGACTGCGGCTGCACGCCGGCGACCGCGTCGAACACTGCAACCGCGCCGTCCAGCACGCGCAGACTGCGCTCGACTTCGGCTGTGAAATCCACGTGACCCGGCGTATCGATGATGTTGATGGTGCAATCCTGCCATTCGCAGGTGGTGGCGGCGGAGGTGATGGTGATGCCGCGTTCCTGTTCCTGCTCCATCCAGTCCATGACCGCGGTGCCTTCATGGACTTCGCCGATTTTATAGGTCCGGCCGGTGTAATAGAGAACGCGCTCCGTGGTGGTGGTTTTGCCGGCATCAATGTGCGCCATGATGCCGATGTTGCGCATTTTCTCGAGTGCTACAGTTCTTGCCATGCTTACTTACCTGGACAAACGGGGACCTGTATTCTCCTTTACCAGCGGTAATGCGCGAAGGCCTTGTTGGCTTCGGCCATGCGGTGGACGTCGTCTTTTTTCTTGATGGCGCCGCCGCGCAGATTGGCCGCGTCGTTCAGCTCATTGGCCAGCTTTTCGGGCATGCCCTTTTCCGGGCGGGTGCGCGCGTTTTGCAGAATCCAGCGGATGGCCAGGCTGGTGCGGCGATTGTTGGGGACTTCCACCGGCACCTGATAGTTGGCGCCGCCGACGCGCCGCGTCTTCACTTCGAGCAGCGGCTTGCAGTTCTCCACGGCCTTCTTGAAGAGCTTCAAGGGATCGTCCTGCGAGCGATCCTTGATCTTGTCCATGGCCGTGTAGAAAATCTTCTGGGAGATGGCCTTCTTGCCTTCCCACATCATGGAATTGACGAATTTCTCCGCCAGGGTCGAGTTGTACACCGGATCCGCCAGGATCTCGCGCGATTCAGGTCTGCGTCTGCGTGGCATGGTTTTCTCTTATTTCGCCGCGCCCTTGGGACGCTTGGCTCCGTATTTCGAACGCCCTTGTTTGCGGTCGCTCACGCCCGCCGTATCGAGCGTGCCGCGCACCACGTGGTAACGGACGCCGGGAAGATCCTTCACGCGGCCTCCGCGGATGAGCACGATGGAGTGTTCCTGCAGGTTGTGCCCGACGCCTGGAATGTACGTGGTCACTTCGATTCCGTTGGTGAGCCGTACGCGCGCGACTTTGCGCAGCGCCGAATTAGGCTTCTTGGGAGTGGTGGTATACACGCGAGTGCACACACCGCGACGCTGCGGGCAAGCCTGCAACGCCGGACTGGCAGTCTTATAGCGCGTGGGGCGACGGCCCTTGCGCACGAGTTGAATAAACGTCGGCACGAACTGTTTTTCTCCCACGGCCCATTCCAACGCGCGTGCGGAATGAGCGATCAAAACTGTTGAAACCACCCAGGAACCGGAAACCTGGAGACAAATCCAGAACCGATCCCAAATCGAACGAGGGTAGCAAGCTTCGGACTAGCCCATACTCACGCGGGCGTTAAATCCCGCGAAGCCTCGGGGCCGACCCCTGGCCGGACTCTTCTAACCTACGAAGAGTGGTAGCACAGGAGCAGAAGGTCAACCCAAACAAATACTCTTAAAAGAATACCCAACTGCTGGCGGGGTTGTCAATGTTGGGTTTAGAGAGGTATTGGGTCCGTTTGAAATGTTCGCCTGTCGTTCGCCTTTTTCTTCGTTTGGTCCTCTTGGGCGGAGCTTCTATTTATTCTGGCCTTTCGCATACGCATGGCCTTTCTTCAGGTGCTTGTCTGTATTGTTCCAAACACCGACGAGTGGCGCTGAGACCGCCAAAAACATCGCTGCGACTCCGAGCCCCACAAACGCAAGTAAAAGCGCGTACTCCACCAAGTCCTGCGCCCGTTGGCAGAGCGCAAATCGACGCCACATATTCATTTGTTGGCTGGCCACAGTATATACTACCCGACCGTGAAGTAGAGCCTGAAAAAGGGAGAGTCTGACCGCTACTCCCCCGCGAGCACAATTACTTCAGTGATCTAACTGTCATTTTTACTTCTTGGGTTTTGCCTGGGCCAAGTCGGAAGCGGCGATGCTCCACATTGGTTTCGGCGTCTTGGGATCAGCCAACGCACGACCAGCTTGCGATGCTACCCTCGGCGATGTCTGTTTGGTGTTTTGCTTCATTCTGCTGCTCCTTTTAGGTGTAGTTCGAAGCGAAAGGACGGACACACCGGCAACACCAGGGTATTGGGTCCGTTTGAAAATGTTCGCCTGCCGTTCGCCCTTTCTTTAGCAGGGCGCGCGATCTGTTTGAAGAATACGCCGCGATTTCCAACCTGGAGACGCACATTCTACGGGGTCAGCCTTTAGATACTGCAATGGTCGAAGATTCTACCGAACGATAGCCGCCGATGGGTCCGTCTGGTATTTCTTCAGATTCCGGGGATCGGCGACCCCCGTGCAGAGTCGCCGCGGAAAATCCCCGTTGGTTGGACTGCAAGCCCTCGGAGGAGGGGTGCTCGCAATCCGTTCTGCGATTGTAACGATGAAGGCAGGGGCGGGTCAACATAAACCATCCGGAACGGGAGCAAGAAGCCACCTCGACTAGTCAGTATGTGGAAAACCGCACGATCCGCTAACGTTTCTTAATAACTATTTCTATACCTATCTTTCGGATAACTATGTTGACCTGTCAATAGGTTGGGCATACAATCCCAAGCAAGGATCAACGAGCTTCTTCCTCCGAGGGCTTGTGATCCCAGCGGGGATTGCGCGGCGGTCCGCTCCGAAGACCGCCGGTCCCCGATCCGGCGCCCGCCAGCGTCGTAAATAGCCTCACCAGTTCCGCGACCCCCATCTGCTCGGCACGATCCTTGGGCCCGACCGCTGCTTCGACCGCCGAGCGGTCAAAAATCCCGGCCAGATTATTCCGGAGCGTTTTGCGCTTGTAGCGGAAGCAATTTCCCGCAAACTCCAGAAAAGAAGCGAGATCGTTGATTCCAAAGTCGTCCCCCGCGGGGCGCGGCTCCAGGCGGACTACGGCGCTGTCCACCTTGGGCGGAGGGCGGAAGGCGGCCCGGGGAACCTCCAACAAGCGCTCGGCCCGCGCCTGAGCCTGCACCAGGACGCTCAGGTAGCCATATTCGCGGCGTCCGGGCTGGGCCACAATCCGGGCAGCGACCTCGGCCTGGACTAACAGGACAGCTCGCTTCCAGCTGGCACCCGCCGCGAAAATCCGTTCGAGAATCGGCGAAGTGATGTAGTAGGGAAGGTTCCCGGCGATCACGGCGGGGCCCCACGCGGTCAAGTCTGTCTTGAGAATGTCGGTTTCCGACAGAACCAGGCGGCCGGCATCGATGGGATCCCGAAACTTCTGCCGCAGATAGTGGACCAATACCGGATCGACTTCGATGGCGACCACCTTTTCGGCTCGATCCAACAAGGATTCCGTGAGCGCACCGCGCCCGGCTCCGATTTCGATGACCAGCGGAGTGCGCCCGGAGACGCATGCGTCACACGCCGCGGAGGCAATTCCGTCGAGCGTGGATTTACGGGTTAGGAAATGCTGGCCGAGACGGCGACCCACGTAGTCTTGATTTTAGCTGGGCTTCGAACTCAGCCCTTAACGTCGATGCCGGCGCTGGGCAGCAGCAGCACTCTGGTGGTGCCGGGCCTGCGCGTCCCGAAGGTGGTGGCGGGAGCGAATTTCGTGAACAGCAACAGATTCTCCACGCGGCGACGAGTGGCTGGATTGGACAAAACGGATTCGCCGATCACGATCCGGTAATCCACCATGTCCCCGTTGTTATCCACATCCACGTCGACCAGCACGCTCTCGGTCAACCCCACGCCGATGGACTTCCGGACTTCCGCGGCGCATTCCTGGGTGATGTCGTTTCCCACCGAGCTGGCAGACACGGGTGTCGAAAGATTGGTGGGAATATCATAGGCGATCTTGGCCCGAAGAGGATACGTCGGAACCAGCCACATGCTGAAGAGAACCACGGCGGAGAAGACTCCGCCCGCGGCGGGCAGGGCCAGAGGACGCAGCAGCTGTTGAGACCACAAGCGGGTCCGATCCAGCCAGGACGCACAAATCCGGTACAGGCCGCGGCCCCGGAGCATTCGCTGGCGTTCCCTGGAAGCGATCACGCGCAGCGACGTGTTCAGCCCGGCGGGCGGCTCGCGCGGCGGCAGACTCCGCAAAAGCATGCTCACGTGTTCTTCGCCGATTTCACGTTTCATACTGCATCGCTCCCTTGCGCCCCGAGGCCAAGCGGCCATCGCTCGGATGGAGCTGCCCGCAGCTGGTCCAATAAATGTGCGCGCAGCGACTCCCGGCCTCTGAGAATCCTCGATTTCACCGTTCCCAGCGAGACCTCCAGCACCTGGGCGATCTCCTCGTAGCTCAAACCCTCCACTTCCCGCAGCACCACGGCTGCACGATAATTGGGGCTCACTTTTTTCAGCGCGTTTTCAATCAGCGCGTGAGTTTCCTGGTCTACAGCCGCCTGATAGGGGCTCCGTCCGGGGTCGGGCAGCCAGTCCTGGGGGCCCTGGGTCTCCGTTCCAGCCGATTCCAGCGTGACCTCTTTCGCGCGGTGCCGCATAAACCAGCGGCGCTGGTTTCGCGCTTCATTCACCGCGATGCGGTAAATCCACGTCTTTAAAGAACTCTCGGCGCGAAAACCGTCCACCTTGCGAAACACCTTCAGAAAAACTTCCTGGGCAACGTCGGCCGCATCCGCGGGATCATCCACCAGCCGGCTGATCAGGTTATAGACCGGCTGCTCGAAACGCTGGATCAGCAGCTCATAGGCACACTCGTCCCCAGCGCGTAATCCGGTTACCAGCGCCGAGTCTTCCTCATGCGCCGCCGGAGGCGAAAACGTATCCGTCCGGTACTCGAATTGGAACCCAACGCTGGTGTCAGCCATACGCACCCAGTCCAATTCTACTGCTTCCCGTCAGGTTCATAGACACCGGTCCCGGGCAAAGGTTCCCAAAACACTTAAGTCGCTGATTCCAGGCGACACAACGTAACCTGTACCCGAGCGGTTCGTCCGGGCGTCGTACAGTGAGTAAGGACAGCATTGTGGAGAAGAACTCGGTATATATGAAATCTTTTCTTTTTTTGGGATGGATGACTCTGGCTGCGGCTGTGCTGAACGGCCAGCCCACCACAGGGGCCAAGTATTGGTCCGCCACGGCTCCGGATTGCTCGAGCTTGAACGAGAATGCCGTGACCATCAAGGACGCTTCAGGAGCGACCGTCGGCTATTCCTGCTGGGTGAGCGGAACCTTCGCATGGCTCGCCGCCGGCAGCGGCTGGGGCTCTTCGATCCGGGTCGCTGCACCCTCCTCAGGCGCCATCGGTGTTGATTATTCGTTCTACGATCCAAGCGGGAGCAACCTGAATATCGACGCCACGCTCGTCGGCGGTTCAACAACTTCCGGTAATGACGTCAACTTTGCGTTGTTCCCGAATCAGCCGGCGGAGGTCGATCTGCTTGGCGCTCCGCGCGGCGCTCCCAACTATTCTGCCCTGATGACCGGCTCGGTGTATGCCGTGTTTTACTGTCCCGACGCGGCCACCTGCAGCATCGTACTTCCGCAGTTGCTGTACTCATTTCTACCCACGAAACCGTGGTTGCTGAGTGTGCCCATCTCCTGGGACAGTGGTATTTGGACGCAGTGGTCGGCGGAGGGGATCCATGACGGCAGCAGGCGCCTGGTCTCATTGGTGGTGTACAACCAAAACCGAGTGGCCGCGATCTTCACGGTCCGGGTCTATGACAGCACCGGGGCACTTGTCGGGACTGGCACGACGCCTGCAATCCCTGCGTATGGGACCTTTGGGGATCTTCTGTCCAATGTGGTCAAGACATCGCTGCCGCAGGGTGTCTTCAAAGTTTTGATCGACGGCGGGTCTAATTCTTCCTCCGTCCTGGTGCTGCAGTTTATTGGGGATTCCGCCAGCAGCTTACAGGTGGCGTATGACTATGCGCCTGGCACAAGTGCAAGCGCGGCCGCGCCGGTTTTGGGAACGAATGCCAGACGAGACCGGGTAGCGAGCACGCCCAGATCCATTTTTAACACGCTGCCTCAGTAGACTTGATACGAACGGGGCTGAGCGATGTCCCTAATGGGCAAACGTACGTGGCCGGTCCCCCCTCACCAGGGGACGGCGGCGCGAAACACCGGTTCCGGCGGCCATTTCTTGCTTTTGTTACAATGGATTAAGAGGTCAAATGGCCATCAAACCAGCCTTTGCACAAGGCGCTCAGGTCGAACATACGAAATTCGGACTGGGAAGTGTGCTCTCCTGTAACGAGGAATATATCGTGATCAAGTGGGACGACCACGGCGAGAAGAAGTTTGTCTTGTCCATCGTCCTTCCCAACCTGAAGAAGAGCGACCGCACGCCTCCTGTGGAAAAACGGCGCGCCACACGAAAGAAAGCCGCTCCGGCGCCAGCCTAGCGATCGCGCAATTCACTTATATTATTGAGCAGCAGGGCGGCTGTATTGGAATCGGGGTACGCCTTGGTGAGAGAGGTATACTCGCGCTCGGCGACGGCCAGCATTCCCAGCTGTTGCGCCACCAGCCCCATCACTAACGGCGAATCCCGATGGGCAGCCTGCATAGCGCTCCACAGCATGGCTTGCCCGTCGTCCAGCACGCGAAATGAAGCGCTTTCCGTGGTGCCGGCGACGGTGACCTGCCAGGTGTATTCGCCGCCGCGCCGGAACGGCATCAACACCATCCAGGAGGTGTTCTGAATCCCCTGAGCGCGCGCGATGACCTGACCGCGTTCATCCAGAATGGACACGGAATAGGGCGGCTCGCCTAAGGCCGCCGACCAAGACAAAACCGGCTGGGTCTCCTCCACGGCTTCCGAGACCGGACGCAGAACGTCCACGCCGGTGGCGACCGCAAGATTCGCAATGGCGTCGGGCAGCTCCGCCGTCTCCGCGGTAAGCAGCAGCATGGCGCCGGTGCGCAGCGAATCGGGAAGCGTATCCAGTTCGCTGATGTCCAGATCGATGCCGCGGGCGACGGCCTGGGCGTCGGGAACCTGGCGGGTTGCCTTGGGGTGAGGAAACGCCTGGTACAGCGCGTAGGGACCGAGAATCGCCACCGCCACACCCGCCAGCACCATCAGGACGACCTGGGGGGTGCGAATCGCGGAGCTGAATCCGCCGGCGGAGGAGGGCTTCGCTGGCATGCGCTTTTCATTATGCGGTACAAGATGCATTTGAAGCCAACATTCAAAGTCCTGAATCGCGAGATCGCGGCCTGCGAACTGTGCCCGCGGCTGCGCGCCTACGATCGCGAAGTGGCGCGCGTGAAGCGCCGCGCGTATCTGGACTGGAAATATTGGGGCCAGCCCGTGCCGGGCTTCGGCGATCCACACGCGCGGGTACTGCTGATCGGCCTGGCGCCGGGCGCGCATGGGGCCAATCGCACGGGCCGCATGTTCACCGGCGATCGATCGGGCGATTTTCTATACCGGGCCTTGTATGAGACCGGATTCGCATCGCAAGCCGAGAGCCGCTCGCGGGCGGATGGGCTGAAGCTTCGCGGCGCGTACATCACCGCAGCGGCGCGCTGCGCGCCTCCGGATAACAAACCCCTGCCGGAGGAACTTGCGAATTGCCGCCCGTATCTGGAGCGAGAGATCGATCTGCTGAAACAAGTGCGGGTGGTGGTGGCGCTGGGCGGCATCGCGCTGCGGAGTTACCTGGGGATTCTGCGGGATCGCGGCGTCATAAAGAGCATGGCGGGGTTTCCGTTCGGCCATCATCGCGTGTATCCCATTGCTCCGGGATTGCCCGTCCTGGTCACGTCGTATCATCCGAGCCAGCAGAACACCTCGACCGGGAAATTGACGGCGGAGATGCTGCGGGAGGTGTTGGAGCGGGCGCGAGCTATTGCAGAAGCGCGGTGACGAAATGCTGGCCGCGCGGGAGCATCATCACGTTACCGACGATCACGGGATGCGCTTCTGCGCCGTCGATCTGAACGCGGGCGGGCGGCGATTCGAAATACGCCAGCGCCCGGGCGCTGCTCTGGTAGGCGAACTCCATGCCGCCGGGCACGGCCGCCGCGGAATGCAGCTCGGCGTTCAGATCCAGCAAGCGGAGCACCGGCTTCACGGCAGAAGATTGAACGGCATGCGAACCCGGCGGGAGCCAAACCACGGCACCGGAGGCAACCGGCCAGGGCCGGCCGTCCACCAGAACCGGACCGGACCAGCGCACGCCAGTACCGGCACGGGAGGTGACCGCGAGTCTGTCCTCGGAACGCTCGGCGTGTTCGACGGGTGCCGCGGCGGACGGGAGCAGGCGCAAGTCCGGCGCAAGGATCGAATTCTCGAAGTACACGGCGACGCGGGGAAACGCCGCCGACGCCAGATGCAGCAGGGCGAACAGTTCCGAGCCGGTCTGCTGCTTGGTGGGGTAGACGTCCTGATAGCGCTCCACCACGTTGATGTCGATGGCCAGCTTTTCAGCGCGGGGCGTGAGCGCCTGATAGCGCGCGGCGATCTGCGGATAGCGCTGCGGTCCCAGATGCCAGACGGTGGAGGGATCTTCGATCAGAAACGTGAAGTCGTGCTGCGCCAGAAGGGGCAGCGTTCTGGACGTGTCGGCTCCGATCTTCTCGCGCATGCTGGTATCGAAACGATCGTCCACATGAGTGAGAGCCAGATCCAGCCACGATTTGGTTTTGCGAGCGTCCTCGATCTGTGCGATCCACTCGGCCTGCTGGCGGCGAGCCAGGTCGGCGCGAAATGTCAGGAATCGCGACATGGCGTCGGCGCTGGAGTTGTGCGCGTTGAATAGATCCAGCGGATCCGCGCCGAAGGCGGCCTGGTATTCGGCGCGCACGTCTTTATTCATGGGCGTGAAGCGGGCGGGATTCTCGTGCCCCTCCAGCGATTCAAAATACAATTCGGCCAGGTTCACGCCGTCCCAATCGAAGCGGTCGATTAACTGGCGCAGGCCCTGCGCGGTTGCGGCGAAGGCCGCCCGGTTGGTCAGGTTCATCAGCTTTCGCCAGTCCAGATGGGCGTCCTGGAGCAGAGCGGTCTTCTCGCGCCACTCCGGATGCTGGTCCCAGAACGTTTCGCTGACATGCGGCAGTTCGATCCAGGCGTACACCTGAATGGAGTTTCGATGGCAGGCATCGATCAAGCGGCGCAGGTATTCGTCGGACCGGGCATCCGGCTCCCAGTAGTGCCAGGCCGCGACGTGCAGCGCGGCGATCCCGGCCTGGCGCCAGCGCGGCGCCAGGTAATCCAAGTCGACGCGCGACCGATAGGAGGAATCGAAGAACGCCCACAGGCGGGCAGAGTGAAACGGCGCAACCAGGCCCAGGTCGGCCAAGGCCTGCGGCAGGTACGGGAATCGCTCATACCCGCGCGGGCCGGGCGGCGCCGCGATCCACAAGACCGCGCCCGAGCCGCGGCGGAATCCGGCCAGCAGCGGCGCTTTCTCCCAACGCTCGCGGGCGAACACCTGAGCTTCTTTGGGGATTTCGAAGCGCGGGAGATCGGCGGCCTGCTCCCAGACGATGCGCAGCTGCGGCGCGCGCAGGTCCTCGGCACTGCGGACGGAAATCCGCTGCGATCCAGCGCGGAAACCAAAGGTAGTGGAGAGCGGCGAGGCGCCTTCCAAGACGAGAATGGTCCCGTGTTCGACGCGCTGCGGCCAATCGGCCTCAGGTGAGGCGGCGCCGGCCGGGATCACTTCGATGTCTCCGCGCGCAGCCGTATTTTGCAGACCGATGGAGGAAAGAATCGCAGGCCATCCGCCGGGATCATCGCCGGCGATGTGGAACGTCAGCGTGGCCGCGGCGCAGGGCAGAGCCAGAAGAAAAAGACTAATGAGTAAACGCATACCAGACGCCGATGCGGACGTCGTTAAAGTTGGGCCGGTAAGGATTGGACTGATTCACCAGGTATGTCCCGCGCAGAAAATTCACCGTGAACTGCAGAGGATGGACGCGAAAGCGGACGCCCGGGCCAGTCTCGACGGTATTCGCCCAGTACTCTCCCTTGGCGTCGACGGTGGCGTTCCAGTTCCAGTACAGCTGAAGACTCTCGCCGAAGGTGCGGCCCGTGCGGTTCTGCGAGTACAGCAGCGTATCGTTTCCAAAGCGGCTGATGAAGACGCCGTCGTCGTTGGTTTCCGCGAAAAGCCTGTGCCTTCCGCGCAAGGCGTTGGTGTAGGAGATGCCTCCCCGATAATCCGGCACGATGTTCGCCCCCAGGGCCTCGCCCGCTTCGAACCAGGCCATCAGCCCGCGATACACGGGGGTCGCCAGACCCAGGCCCGCAATCACGCTGCGCTCGGAAAGATTCTGCGGCGAAATGTTCACGCCCAGGCGCACCGCACCGCGCGCATCGCCGATAAACCGCAGGCTGGCGTAGGGACGAATGGGAAACGCCCAGTGCAGCTCGGTTTTGGCCTGCGCGTAGACGAAGGTGTCGCGCCAGCGCGTCGAAATCGTGGGGAACATCCACACCGTGGTTCGCAGGCGCCGCAGAGAAGGGACCAGATTCCCATATGCTTTGGACGCCTCCGAGGCCGTGGCCGCGTCCGGGCTGTTGCGGGCGATGCTGAACCAGCGCACGGCTTCGCGGTCATCCTTCAAAATGTTGTAGGCCCAGCCGAGCTTCAGCATCACCTCAAAATCCATGGGGTCGTTTTCGTGCGCCGCATGAAGATACTTGAGAGCATCGTTCAGATAGCCCTTGTCGAGACTTTGCTCTCCCAGCAGCTTGTTATCCCGTGGAAGTTCCGGGGAGCGTGAGACCGCGGGCGCGGGAGGCGGCACCTCCGGCAGGAGCTGAAGCTGCTGCTCGGCGGCCGTCTTGTTGCCCATTTCGAGATGCAAGTACGCCAGCTCGCGCCGCAGCGCGTCATTGGCAGGATCGAGCGCCAGGGCCTTCTCGAACTCGTACACATAGGGGTAGCGCCCGGGCATCAGCTCGCGGGCCTGCTCGGCCACGCGCGGCTCGGCCCCGCGGGAAGCAGCCAGAAGGGCGGCCAGCGATTCCTCCGCGCGGCCTTGTTCCTTCCACACGCGTCCCAGGTCGAGTAATAAATCGCGGCGGGCAGGCCGAAGCGTCCAGGCGGCCTGATATTGCGCAGCCGCCAGATCGAGTTCGTCGCGCTGCTCGGCGAGCCTGGCGAGCTCCTCATGCGCGCTGAAATTATCGGGCGAAAGCTCCAGAGCCTGTTTCCAGCGTGCGATGCCTTCCCGCAGAGGCCGGTCGATATTCTCGAAGGCTTCCTTCGCCATAGGGTTTCCGGACGCGCGGAGCCGGCCGAATACCCGACGCGCGAGGACCGGCTGCTTGGTCTCATAGCAGAGATAGGCGTACTCGAGAGCAATCTGATCGTCGGCCGGATCCAGGCGCAGGGCCTCGGCGAACTGATCGCGGGCGCGCTCGGATTCGCCGATCTTCAGCAGCGTATAGGCCAGATCCTTGCGAATGGACGACCGCGCCGGAGCCACAGCAGCAGCTTGCTCGAATGCCCGGATCGCGTCCTCGTAATTCTTCGCACGGAGGGCCGCATACGCCTGATCCAGAGGGAGATAGGCAGGATCGGGCGACTGGGCCATGGCCGCAGCTACTCCCAGGATGAATCCGAGCAGGGCAGTGTCCATGGCCAATACCCACTTAGTGCGGGAAAACCGCGCGGACTCTCCGAAAACTTTCGGATAATAGGAGCCGTGCAGGCTGAAGGCGCACTCGAGTTCGAAGCTCTCCGCGCGTTGCTCAGCCGCTACGTGCGCAGTCCGCTGGGCCGGACGGAGCTGGCTCGCGTGGGTCCGTTGGCCGAGCGCGGCGCGATTGAAGACGCACTGGCCGACACCACCGAATCGGTCGAGTACCTGCGCACGGCGTCGCACCCGCAAACCGCCGGCAGGGGAGCAGCGGTCCGTCCGCGCTTCGACCTGGCCGTCGATCCGGCGCCCTTCGTGGGGCGGCTGCGCATCGAAGGAGCGACGCTCGAAGCCGAAGAAATCTTCGAGCTGGCGCGGCTGCTCGACGTGGCGTCGGAGGTTCGGTCCGCAGTGCTGGCCGCGCGGGAGCGTTTCCCGCGCCTGGCGGCGCACGCCTCGGGGATCGCGGATCTGCGGGAGCTGGCCCGCGACCTGCGCGGAAAGATTCTGCCGGACGGGACGCTGGCGGATGATGCCAGTGTCCTGCTGGCGCGCCTGCGCCGCGACAGCGAACGGCAGCGCCGGTCGATCGAGGAATCCCTGGCGCGCTTCCTGCGCGCGCATCACGAAGACGGAACGTTGCAGGAGGACTTCGTCACGATCCGCAATGACCGCTTCGTCGTCCCCGTGGTGACGGGCCGGGAGCGGCGCGTGGAGGGCGTGATTCATGGGTCCAGCGGCTCCGGAGCCACGGTTTTCGTGGAGCCTCTGGAAACCATCGAGCTGAACAATGAGCTGGTCCGGCTGCACGAAGAAGAGCTGCGCGAGGTGCATCGCCTGCTGCGGGAATTTACCGCGCGATTGCGGGAGCATGCCGCGCCGATTGCGGCTTCCCTGAACGCTCTGGGCTACCTGGAATTGCTGTTCGGCAAAGCCGAGTTTGCGGTGGATTTCCGGTGCTCGGTTCCAAGGCTGAGCGCGGAGGAAACCCGGCGGATCGTTTTGCGCGGCGCGCGGCACCCGTTGCTGGAAGATATTTTGCGGGCCCACAAGAAGGCCGTGGTGCCGGTCACCCTGGAGCTCAACTCGGTGCAGGGCACGCTGCTGATCAGCGGGCCGAACACCGGCGGAAAGACGGTGGCCCTCAAAACCATCGGATTGCTGGCGCTGATGACGCACGCAGGATTGCCCGTGCCGGCGGAGGAGGCCGAGTTTCCGTTATTCGACGACGTCCTGGCCGATATCGGCGACCATCAGTCGCTGGCGGAGAGCTTGAGCTCGTTCTCGTCGCACATTCTGGCGGTGCGATCCATGCTGGAGCACGCCACGGGCGATTCGCTGGTGCTGCTGGACGAGCTGGGCCGCGCGACCGACCCGGAAGAAGGCGGGGCCCTGGGCGTCACGGTGCTCGAAAGATTCCGGGCGCTGGGCGCGTTCACTCTGGCGTCCACGCATCTGATGGCGATGAAAGTGTATGGCGGGTCAACGCAGGGCGTCCTGAACGGGTCGATGGGCTTTGACGAGGCCACGCTGGAGCCGACCTACGTGCTGCGGCTGGGGGCTCCGGGAAAATCGGCGGGTCTGGATATCGCCAGCCGGCTGGGACTGGATGCCGGGCTGATTGAAACAGCGCGGGCCCGGATGGCGGCGTCGGATCGCGATGCCGCGCGGTTTCTAGGCGAGCTGCATCAGAAGCTGGAATCGCTCGAAAACGAACGCGCCGAACTGGCCGCGCGCGATCAGGCCCTGGCCCTGCGGGAACAAGCACTGGAGCAATCCTGGGAGCGCAAGTACATCGCCAAGCTCAAGGAGGTGGAGAAAAATGCGGCCGAACTCTCGGTGGAGTTCGAGCGGCACGCGCAGGAGACCATCGACGACCTGAGCCAGAAAGCCCGCGCAAAAATCGCCAGGACCAGACGCGAGTATCAGGAAAAAGTGGAGGCGCTCGCGCCCGCTCCGGCGAAGAGTGCAGCCGCCACCCTGAAACTCGAGGAGGGAGCAACGGTGCGACTCAAAGGCATCCGAACGCTGGCGACGGTGCGCCGTGTTTTAGATAGCGGAGAAATCGAAGTGGACGCCGGGCATCTGAAGATGCGGGTAGCCGCCGCGGATGTGGAAGAAGTGCTGCCCAAGACGCAGGGGCCGGCGCGCGCGAAATCCATCGGTTTTACCCAGGGTCCGGAGTTTGCGGTTTCCGTTCGGGAGATCAACCTCATTGGCCACCGCGCCGAAGAAGCCTGCGAGAGCGTCGACAAGTTCCTGGATACCGCGGCCCTGGCGCAGGCCGAGCGCGTGAGAATCGTGCACGGCCATGGAATGGGAATCCTGCGAAAGGCGATCGGGGAGCTGCTGGGACGCAATCCGCACGTCGCGAAATTCTATCCGGCGCGGCCGGAAGAAGGCGGAACCGGCGCTACCATCGTGGAATTGAAGTGAAGGGTCGAGCTGAAGTAAACGTCAGTCGATGAAGCCCTTCCAGGTGTTGCCGCGCTCGTCGCGCAAGGTAACCGTGCCCCCGCTGGCGATGCCGCTCAGGGCATTGCCCTTGAGATCCCGGAAGCGGTACACCACCGAATTGTCGGCATTGCGCTCGGCCGAACCACGCCAGACATTGCCGTATTCGTCTTTGAGCTTGATGTTATCACCGTGTCCGTAGCCAAAGACGCGAGTCTTGGTTCTCTCGTCTTCCAGATGGAAAAACCCTCCTGGTATTTGCCGTCTCTTCCTCGGATTGGTATAGATCATGATGGTCGCGGGTACTGCTGGGTCCATTATGTGGCGGGGGAGTTGGCAGATCGATAGGGTTTCTGCCTTAGTTCGCGGGCAGGGATTTCGTCGGGATACACTCTCCGGTATGCGTGCCGTCATCCAGCGTGTTACCTACGCCAAGGTAGAGGTCGGGGGAGAAATCCGCGGGGAAATCGGCCCGGGTGTTCTGGTTTTGCTGGGGATCACCAAGACAGACACCCCCGCGGACGCGGATTTTCTCGCCTCCAAAACCGTGCATTTGCGGATATTTAACGATGCCGCGGGTAAGATGAATCGCAGCCTGCTGGAGACCGGCGGGGCCATGCTGGCGGTCTCGCAGTTCACCCTGTATGGCGATTGCCGCAAGGGGCGGCGTCCCAGTTTCGACGACGCGGCCCCGGCCGAGCAAGCCCGCGAGTTGTATGAGGGCTTTGTCCAAGCCGTCCGGCAGCTGGGCGTGGGCGTCGAAACCGGCGTGTTCCAGGCGCACATGGCGGTGACGCTGCTGAATGACGGGCCGGTGACGCTGATCGTCGAAAGCGGTCTATGAGTATTCCCAGTGGAAGCGCTGGACGATTTCGATCACTTCACCCTCGCCGGCAATGCGGCCCTGGTCGAAAAACACAGCACGGGTAGCCAGGGCCCGCGCCAGATCCGCATCGTGGGTCACCAGCACCTTGGCCTGCGGCAAGCCGCGCAGCAGCGTGACCAGATCCCGGCGCGCAGGCGGGTCGAGGAAGGTGGTGGGTTCATCCAGCACCAGGATTTCCGGATCCATGGCCAGGACGCCGGCGATGGCGACGCGCTTCTTCTCTCCGGCGCTCAAGTGATACGGCGCGCGTTCGAGCGCATGCGCCATTCCCACCCTCTTCAGGACCGTGCGCGCGCGCGTCCTCGCGTCTTCCGGAGATAAGCCCAGGTTCAAGGGGCCAAAGGCCACATCTTCGAGAACAGTGGGCATGAACAGCTGTTCGTCGGAATCCTGGAACACCACGCCGACTTTGGAGCGAAGATCCTGGAGCGTGTCGTCGGCCAGCGGCAAGCCGCAAATTTCGATGGAGCCTTCGCCGCGCAACAGGCCGTTCAAGTGAAGGACAAAGGTGGTCTTTCCGGATCCGTTGGCGCCGAACAGCGCCACCGATTCTCCGGCGTCGAGATGAAAATCGATTCCGTCCAGGGCCTGGGTGCCATCGGGATAGCGATAGCGCAGCCCGCGGACCTGGATCGCGCGGGTCATAACAGCAGGCGGATGGCGAGGCATCCGGCAAAGCAGGCGGAACAAAACATGGCATCGGAGCCCCGGAAAGGCGCCGGAGGAGCGGGCACGAAGCGGCCGCGGAATCCGCGCGAGAGCATGGCGTGGTAAATGCCGTCGGCGCGCTCCCAACTGCGGGCGAACAAGACCCCCAGCAGTCCGGCGGCCGCCGAAAAATCGAAATAGCCGCGCTGGTTTCCGCGCCGGCAGAGAGCCGCCCAGCGCATGCGCTGGGCCTGTTCGGCGATCACGAACAGGTAGCGGTATACGAACTGGATCACCAGGATCAGCATGCGGGGAACGCGCCAGCTTTCGAGCGCGGCGGTCCAGGCGGTCAACGGCGTGGAGCTCACCAGCAGCAGCGCCGCCATGCCGGAAAGAAAACTTTTTTCGGCCAGGGCCAGCGCCCGCAGAGCATCGCCCGACCACCAGGTGAGCAGCGCGAAGGTCGCCGAGAAGGGCAGCACCAGCGCGGCCCGGCCGGCCAGCCCGCGAAGGGGAAGGCGCGACACGTAGACGGCCAAGACCAGCAGAGCCGCATAGGCGACAAAGGCCACTTGCGCCCGCGGAGGCGTGGTGGAGACCGCCACCAGGAAAACCAGCAGAACCGCCAGCTTGGCCCGAGGATCGCGCGCATGCAGGGGGCTTGTTTCGCGGCTCCAGCGATCGATAACCAGATGATGCACGCTTTAGGCGCTCCGCCGGCGGGAAATCAGCCTGCCGCCCAGGAAACACAGCACGAAGATCAGGATGAGCCCGCCGACGGCGTCGATGACGCGCAGGTTCCAGGCCGCGGTGGTCCCACCTTGCCCGGTCAGACGCTGGATCCCATCGGGGGCCGCCGAGGCGATCAACGTTCCCACCACCACCAGAGCAAGAGCGGCCATCGCCAGGCCTGCCAGCGCTCGTGAGGACGACGGCTGGGGTCCGCCGGCCAGCCACGCAGGATTCAGCCGCTCAATCGCGCGCACCGCCGCGACGGTGATGGCGCCTTCCATCAGCGCGCTAACCAGGAACAGCCCGAGCGAAGCCCACAGCAGGCTCCCGGCCATCGGCACGCCGGAAATCAGCAGCTGGCCCAACGCCAGGCATGCGCTGGTCATCACGCTGAACGCGCCCGCGGCAAAGATCGCGGCGGGCTTGCGGCCCCACAGGCGACAGGGAAGGTATCCCGCGGCCACGCCCAGCAGCGCCATGTTGAAAATGTTGGCTCCCAGCGCCAGCACGCCGCCGTCCTGAAAGATGAGCGCCTGCAAAACAAGAATGGCGGTCATCACCAGGGCCGCTGCGGCCGGACCGAGCACGATGGCCAGCAAGGCGCCTCCCACCAGGTGGCCGCTGGTGCCCGGACCCACCGGGAAGTTGATCATCTGCGCGGCGAAGACAAAGGCTCCCATCACGCCCAGCAGAGGGATCCGCTGATCCTGCGTGTCGCGCTGGGCGCGGCGAGCCACCCATGCCACGGCGGGGGCGCTGATTGCGTCCAGAGTGCCCCATATGGGCGGCGTCAGGAATCCATCGGGGATGTGCATGGAGGAAGTATCGTTACGCGGGCCGGACAATACGCTTCTTCCATTGGTAACACGATTGGCAAACTGGTGTCACCACTTGAGGAACAGGCTCCACGGCTGCGAGGGCCTGCTACTCTGTCAACGAATGCCGATTGTGGGTACGGGTGTGGATTTGTGCGAAGTCGATCGGATCCAGAAGGCCATCACTTCGCCGCACGGGCGCCGTTTGGTGGAGCGCGTGTTCACCCCGCGCGAAATCGCGTATGCCCAGCGGAAGGCGAACCCCTACGAACGCTACGCCGCGCGATTCGCGGCCAAGGAAGCGGGGATGAAGGCGCTGGGGACGGGCTGGCGGGGCGGACTCAGATGGCAGGATCTGGAAGTAATGAATCTGCCCTCCGGCCGCCCGACGCTCCAGTTGCATGGCCGGGCCGCGGAGATTGCGGAGAAGCTGGGCGCCGTGAATATCTCGCTGTCGATCACGCACACCGCCGAGCAAGCCCTGGCGATGGTGATTCTCGAAGGAAAATAGTCACCTTCGCACCACCACGACGGACTTCGAGCTCACGTTCCCGGCAGTGTCGGTGCTGCGAATGATCACCGTATTAAAGCCGACCAGCAGCGGGATCGTGGCGCTCCACTGCGTGGTTCCGAAGGCCGTGCCGGAAGATCCGGTATTGGTGGACCATGTCACGCTGGCGATTCCCGAGCGGTCTGAAGCGGTTCCCTTGAACTGCAGCGACGCAAGGGTTGTCGCAAAGGAGGTGGCCGACGGGTAGAGGATGGTCAGCGTGGGTCCGGTCGTGTCCGTTTCCCCGGGCGGTGGAACGACCGTCCGGGTGATGCTGACGGAGCGGGAGACGCTTCCCGTTTCACCCACCGCCGTGATGGTGATGGTGTTGAATCCCACCGCAAGGGGAATGTTGACGGCGAGCCAGGTTGCTCCGTTCAACACAGCGAGGCCGGAGGAACCCGCGCTTGTAGACCATGTGATTGCCGGCGGGCCATCATCTGCGGCTACGGTTCCCGAGAGCGTGATCGTCGCAGACGTGGTGCTGGCCGGAACAGCATTCACCGTCAGGTTGAGAGACGAAACGCGGGTCACACTCACAGTTTGGGAGGCGCTTCCGGTCGTATCCGTGGCCGTTACGGTGATGCTATTGAGTCCCACGGTCAGGGGAATGTTCGCCGCGGTCCAACTGGTCCCACTCAAGGAAGCGATGCCGGACGCGCCGTTCCTTGACCACGTCACGATGGGCGTGCCGCTGCCTCCCGTAACGGTTCCCGAGAGCGACACGGTCGTCGCGGTGGTTGTGCCAGGAGTTGAGTTGATCGTCACGGCAAGAGGGACCGTCTGGCTGCGCGCCGCGTAGAGGGTCAGGATGGCGGTCTTATCCTCGGCGGAAAGTCCCGTCCTCGGCCTGTAGTAGGGATACATTACCGAATCCGGATTGTCGGAGCTTCCCAGGCCCAGCGCGTGACCGAGCTCGTGCAGCGCGACGCTAAACAAGTCGAAGTTGGAGCCCACGTGCCAGGATTCCGCATCGTCGAAATGCATGTCGCCGGCGAGGGGCTCGGCAGTGGGCAGTGACGGATAGAACGTGTGGGCCAGCACTCCTCCGGGTCCATCGAACGGGAAGCCGTCGCCGTGATCTCCTGTGGCGAACAGAATGTTGACCGTGTGGTCCGCTGTCGCGTTCGCATCCGGCACCCATATAATCTGGGCAACTTTGGCCCATTCGTCCAAGGCACGTGTGATTTCGCTCTTCGTAACAAGATCCGGGAGCTGGGAGGTCAGTTGGCTGAAGAAGTAATTGAGAGTGGTGGGGTTCCTGCCAGGGCCGTCCCAGCCCTCCCCAAAGGTGCTGACGAGCTGGCCCAGCACTTCACCGCTGGCAAGCTCCAAACCG
>DATIRX010000469.1:0-2431 GCA_035469225.1 Bryobacteraceae bacterium | reverse complement strand
TGGCCCTTGTCGCATCCTGCGTATCTGCGACGAACATTACGGCAAACATGGCGGTAGATGACGCTTTCAACGCTTACATCAGTACATCCGAAGCAGCGCTCGGTACACTGATCGGAACCGGAAACTCTTGGTCTACGACCTACAGCTTCGGCACGGCGCTGACACCGGGGGTAACCAACTACCTCCATATCGTCGCATCCGACGTATTCGGACTTCCATCGATGTTTGTCGGCGATTTCACTCTCAGCGACGCTGGGTTTCATTTCTCGAACGGGACTCAATTCCTGATCACGGATACCACCCACTGGGGCGCCAGTGTCACCGGATTTGGCGGCGCATACTCAACTCCACTCGATGAGGGCGTGAACGGGACCTCACCCTGGGGACTCCGCCCGGGGATCGATGCCAGCGCGCGCCTTATCTGGTTGGATCCGGTCGGCGGAGCCACACGGTATTTCTCGACGACCATCGCCCCAAACGTCGCCGGTGTTCCCGAGCCATCCAGCTTGCTGCTACTGGGCGCAGGATTGTCGCTGTTCTCGATTGGTTGGCGCAAGCTCAGGTAAGATTTCGCACCCGCACTGAAATATCCAGAGGTCTTGCCCGTGCGCTAGCCTAGAACGCATGGTCTCTCGACTGTTTCTCGCCACCCTGAGTACCACCAGTGCCATCCTGGCGCAGGGCACTGCGACAGAGAGGGTGGAGATCGAGAACGCCTGGGTCCGCGTTTGGCGGGTAAAGCAGGCCCCGCACGAAAAAGCGCCCGAGCACCAGCATCCCGCGTCGGTCGCGGTCTACCTCACCGATCTGCACCAGCGCGTCAACGGTACGGAGATCAACCGCAAGGCCGGCGATGTCGCCTGGCTCGAAGCCGGCAGGCACGCTGAGGAGAACCTTTCCGATCAGCCTCTTGAGTACGTGCTGGTGGAGTTGAAACCGGGTGCGCCGCCTGCCAAGGGATGGCCCGTCACGCTCGATCCGGTCAAGCTGGACCCTGCCCACCACCTGGTGCCGATCGAGAACGCCCGCGTGCGCGTGCTCCGAACGATCCTGGAACCGCATCTCAAAGGTCCCAAGCACGATCATCCGTCCTATGTGGTGGTGTACCTGACGGAACTGCACACCACCATGACCCTGGCCGACGGCAAACAGGTGGACAATCCGCGCCGGCCGGGCGAAATCGCCTGGCGCGATGCGTATAGCCATACCACTGAAAACGTGGGGGATCGGACCGCGGTGGAGATCCAGATCGAGCTGAAGTAAAACAATTGCGTTCTCCCCCACGCCTGGCGGCGTATGAAGTAAGTGAACGCATGCTGACCCCGGCGGCCATCACTCGAACGATCCCGCGCGCTATGACCGACGATCCTGAGCAGTTTGCCGAGCTGGTCCGCGAGCATCAGGCCATGGTGTTCAGCATGGCGTGCCGCTATCTGCGGAACCGGGCGCTGGCGGAGGAGATCGCCCAGGACGTGTTTCTGCAGCTGTACAAGAAACTGCCGGACCTGGAGTCTCCGGACCACGTGCTGCACTGGCTGCGGTGGGTCACGGCGCACCGGCTGATCGATCACTCGCGTCAGCAGCAGCGCCGGCCGCAAACGCCCCTGGACGACGCGCCCGAGCCGGCGGCACCCGCCAATCAAGGGGATCCGCTGCTGGCCGACACGCTGGCAACTGGTGTCCGAGCTGCCGGAAAACGCGCGCCTGGTGATGATCCTGCGCTATCAGGAAGATTTGGATCCCATGGATATCGCGCAGGCGCTGGAAATGCCTCTGGCCACCGTGAAGAGCCACTTGCAAAGATCGCTGGCGCTGCTGCGCGATCGTTTAACCCGCAAAAAGGGAGTTGGGATATGAATTTAGACGACGAACTGAAATCCGCGCTGCGCCGCGAGGATCCGCCGGCGGGCTTTGCGCAGCGCGTGACGGCGCGGGCCCAGTCCCGCCCGGCGCGAAATCCCGGGATGCTGCGAATGATCTGGGCCGCCGGCATCGCCGCGATGCTGGTCATCGGCGTCACATCGGTATCCCAGTATCGCCAAGTGCAGGGAGAACGCGCCGCGCGCGAAGCGGTCACGGCGCTGCGGATCGCCGCGAACAAGTTGAATATGACGCGGGACAAAGTGCTCAAACTGGAGAATTAGATGAAAACACTGTGTGTGGCTGTATTGCTGGCAGGCTGCGCGGCGGCGCCCCTGGCGGCGCAGATTCGCATCACCGGGCTGGATGGCTTGTCCTCAAAAGCCAAAGCGTCCGTCGACATTACGCTCGATTCTTCCATGCTGCACATGGCCGCGGGATTCCTGGGCGGCGACGGCAAGGATAAGGACGCCGCCAAACTGAAGGACCTGCTGTCCGGCTTGAAAGCTATTACCGTCCGCACCTTCGAGTTCAAGGAAGACGGGCAATACCGGCTGGAGGATCTGGACCC
>DATIRX010000468.1:0-9707 GCA_035469225.1 Bryobacteraceae bacterium | reverse complement strand
AGACATCACGAGATCCGCGGCGGGTGCGTCTATGCTCCAGCCGCAGCGGTCGCACAGAGCCCGGCCGGCGCAGTAGCAGGCAGCGAAAAGGATCGCGACGACGACGGTCGCGCGCGGCTCGCGCAGCAGAGCGGCACCCGCGGGGATCGCGGCGATGGCTGCCAGCTCATAGCGCCACAGAAAGCGGATTCGCACGCGGGTCCAAACCAGCGCGCCGACCGTCAGCAGCGCCAGCCCGATCAGCGCAGCCCGATAGAACTGAGCACCGGGGTTGCGGAAATACTCCAGGTGCCAGCGAACGATGCCGGCGGTCAGCGCCACGGCAAGCGCGACCCAGATGAGCCACAAAGCGGTCTTGAGTGGAGCCGGCAATCGCCGATTATACCCGTTCGATATGATTGGACCGTGAATGAGTCCCTGCTGGTCAACACGCTGGGCCACTCGGCCGGCGTGCTGATCTTCGGCATCTTTCTGGCGCTGCTGGTGCGCGATCGCGCGGCGCGGCGGCTGCGGGGCGGCGTGAAATCGATCCTGGCGGCGCTGCTGGCCCTGATCTGGAATGTGGCCTCGCTGATCGTGCTGGGGAGCGCTTCGCCCGACACCTGGTTCGTTCGAATCACGATCGCGATCGGATTTTCTGTGGTGAGCCTGCTGCCGGCGGTGCTGTTCGATTTGTGCCTGGCCCGGCGCTATCGTCCCCTGGTACGCAGCGGATATGCGCTGGGCGCGCTGGCGACGGCTCTGCATGTGGCCGAATTGTTCCGCGAGAATTCCAGCTATCATCGCTGGGGGCTGACGTCGATCACGCTGGGGTTCGGCATCCTGACCTTGATCGCGGCGATCCTGGTATATCGCGACGAGCACGACCGGGCCACCACTTCCCGCCTGGTGGGCACGATGTCGCTGTTTCTGCTGGCCCTCTCTTTCGTCCACTTGGGCAGCGGACATGCAGAGCAGATCTGGTCGCAGGAGCTGGCCTTTCATCATGCAGCCATCCCGCTGGCTCTGCTGGTGCTGCTGCAGGACTACCGCTTTCTGCTGCTGGATGCGTTCTTCCGTTTTTTGGCGAACGTCCTGCTGGCGGCGGTGTTTGTGTTCGCGGCGGTGGCTCTGTGGCGCTTTGACCTGTTGCCGGCGGCGGACACCCCGTTTCATGCGGCTCTCTTGCTGGCCGGCGCCTCCCTGGTGCTGGTGTTATTCGCACTGGCGAGAGGCGGCGTTCAGCGGGCTCTTACCAGGCTGATTTTCCGCAGGCCCAACGAGGAGGCTCTGCTGCGGGATCTGAAGATTCCGGTGAGCAGCGAAGACGAGTACGTCGCGGGCGCGGTCGCAAGGCTGGGCGAATTCATGGGCGCTCCGGCGCGTGTGGTCACCAGCTCCCAGGAACGGGAGGATCCAGGCGCGGAGGCGGTGATCCCGCTGCGCAGCGGGTCGGGCGGTCCTCTCTATGCGCTGCTGGGACGGCGAGCCGGAGGCCGGCGATATCTGAGCGAAGACTTGCAAGCTCTGAACCGCGCCGCGGCCGTAATCGGCGAGCAACTGGAGCAATATCGGGACCTGGAAACGCGGCGCCTGGTGGCCCAGGCGGAGCTGCGTGCGCTGCAATCGCAGATTCACCCGCATTTTCTGTTCAACGCGCTCAATGCGCTCTACGGCATTATTCCCAAGGAAGCCCGCGGGGCTCGCGAGACGGTTCTGAACCTGGCCGATATCTTCCGGTACTTTCTGGAAACCAGGAAGACGCTGGTGCCGCTCGAAGAGGAGATGCACATCGTCAAGGCCTACCTGGACGTGGAGCGCTTGCGCCTGGGCGACAAGCTCCGGCTGGAGATCGAGGTCACGCCGGAGGCCCAGGCGGTTCCGATCCCGATTCTGTCCATCCAGCCGCTGGTGGAGAACGCGGTAAAGCATGGCATCGCGCCGCAGGCCGGCGGCGGCCTGATTCAGATTCACGCCAGTATCAGTTCACAGGGCTCGCTGCGGATTTCGGTGCGCGACAGCGGTCCGGGATTTTCCAGTTCTATCCGCACCGGAGTCGGACTCGAAAATGTCGAACGCCGTCTGGAGCTGTGCTACGACGGCGAAGCGAAATTGACAATCGAATCCGGCGCATCAGGCACGGAAGTATCCGTGCGGATCCCGGCCGCGGCGGTGAAGCCCGTCGAGGAGCTTAGGTGAAGATCCTGATCGCCGACGACGAGCCGGTCGCCCGGCAAGTGCTGCGGGAACATGTCGAGTCGATCCCTTCGCTGGAAGTGGCGGGCGAAGCGTCCACGGGTAAGGAGACGCTGCAGCGGATTCTGGACCTGGATCCGGATGTGGTCCTTCTGGATCAGCAGATGCCCGAGCTGGACGGATTGGCCGTGGTGCGCTCCCTGCGGGGGGCGCGCACACCCTTGATCATCTTCGTCACGGCCTACGAGCAGCACGCGCTGGCGGCCTTCGAGGTGGGCGCGGTGGATTATCTGCTGAAACCGGTTCGCCGCGAGCGCCTGGAACGAGCCATCGAGAAAGCCCGGCGGCAGTTGAAGAGTCCCGCGGCCGGGACTCCCAAGAAGATCGTGGGGAGGCGCGGCGCGGATCTGTATCTGCTCGATCCGGCGGAGATCGTGGCGTTCCAGGCCGAAGGTGAGCTGGTGCACATCATCACCACCGGCCCGCGTTATCAGTCGGATCATTCACTCAAGGCGCTGGAGGAAAAACTCGAGCGGCCGCGTTTCCGGCGGGTGCATCGCGGCACGCTGATCAACACCGATCACATTCGCAAGATTTCGCCGCTTTCCAGCCGGCGGTGGCTCTTGAAGATGTCCAACGGCTTCGAAGCCGTGGTCAGCAAGCGCCTGGCGACCGCGATTCGCGAGCAATCCCGCTGGTAGCGCTTGGGCTTCGGGCCGCTGATTTCCTAAATTGTCCCGCTCATTGGGATATCGGTCCCGGTCAGCGGTTTAGCTTAGTTTTGGCTGCTTTCCGCACGAATAATGGAGGTGAGGACTCTTGCGATGCGACGTCACCTTCACGTGTTGGCAGCCGTCTGTCTGATCGGGGGCATCGCGCGCGGCCAAAATACGCAGGCGCAGGACAATGCCGCGCTGCTGGATCGCCTCCGGGCTATGGAAGACCGGATCAAGGCACTGGAGGCGGAGGTGGCCGGCCTCAAGGGACAACCGGCGCCGGAAGCCGCGGCAGCGGTAAGTGCAGCGGCAGCTCCCGCGCCCGCACCGCAAGTTGCAGCCGCTCCCAGCATCGGCGGAGCGCAAGGCGCCGCGGCCAAAGTATTCAATCCGGACATGGCGGTCATCGGCGACTTTATCGGAGTCGGCGGCAAGAATCGCGTGCAGCCCAGCCCGGCGCTGGAAATGCACGAAAGCGAAGTCGCGCTGCAGGCGATTCTGGATCCGTATGCGCGCGCCGATTTCTTCATCAGCTTCGGCGAGCACGGGGTGGACCTGGAAGAAGGCTATCTTACTTTTCCTTCTCTGCCCGGACGCCTGAACCTGCGCGCCGGCAAAATGCGGGCGGCTTTCGGCAAGGTGAACACGCTGCATAACCACGTGCTGCCGTGGGTGGACCGGCCCCTGGTGATGCAAAACTTTACCGGCGGCGAGGAAGGAATCAATGATGCCGGCCTCTCACTTACCCGGATCCTGCCGGCGCCCGGCGGACTCTTTCTGGAAGCAACGGGACAGGTATTTCGTGGCGATTCCGACAACGTGTTTCACTCCTGGCATCCCAACAATCTGAGCACGGTGGGGCATCTGCGCGGCTATCGCGACATTACCGAATCGACCAACGTGGATCTCGGATTCTCCTACGCGCGCGGAGCGTCTGCGCAAACTCCGGGATTGGTCAACCAGCTGTACGGCATGGATGCAACGGTGCGCTGGAAGCCGTTGCGGCGGGCGATTTACCATTCCTTCACGGGCAGGGCGGAGTTCGTATGGGATCGCAACGATGCGACTCTTCTGGCACCCGCAAAACGGGGGTTCACGGCACCGCAGCAGACTCCCTTTGGATATTTTGTTTCCGGCGATTACCAGTTCGCGCGGCGCTGGTTTGCCGGAGCCCGGTTCGACTGGTCCGACCGGGCTTTGAATGCCTTCGAGCACGACCATGGCGGTTCAGCTGTGCTGACCTATTGGCCCAGCGAATTCAGCCAGGTGCGCGGCCAGTATCGCCGCACGCGCTATGCCGAAGGGCTGACCGCCAACGAAATCCTGTTCCAGTTTTTGTTTTCGATCGGCGCGCATGGAGCGCACCCTTTCTAGGAGCTGATGATGTCAATTCGTAAGATCTTGATGGTGGCGGGACTGGTGGCCGGAATGTGCCCGGCCGCGGGGAAACTGAACGTGGTGACCTCGACCGAAGACTTATCGGCGATCGGACGCGAAATCGGCGGCGACAGGATCTCGATCGAATCCATCGCCAAGGGTTACCAGGATCCGCACTTCGTCGAGCCCAAACCCAGCTTTCTGCTGAAGCTGCAGAAGGCCGACCTGCTGGCGGTGGTGGGCCTGCAACTGGAGATCGGGTGGCTGCCTCCGCTGATCACGCAAAGCGGCAATTCCAAGATCCAGGTGGGCGCGAAGGGTTATTTCGACCTCTCCAACGCATGCGAGATCATGGAGATTCCGACCACCACGGTGACGCGCGCGGATGGCGATGTGCATCCGCTGGGCAATCCACATTTCTGGCTGGATCCGGAAAACGGGCGCCGCATCGCCCGCGCCTTTAAGGACAAGCTGTCGGAGATGCAGCCGGCGGACGCGGCGTTTTTCGATCACAACTTGAAAGATTTTGAGCAGCGCCTGACCGATGGCGAAAAACGCTGGGATGCGCAGATGGCCCCGTACAAGGGCCGCAAAGTAGTTACGTATCACCGGTCGCTGCCCAACTTCGCCAAGCGTTTCGGCCTGGACGTAGTGGATTACGTCGAGCCCAAGCCCGGCATTCCGCCGACGCCCAGCCACACGCTGGAACTGATCAACAAGATGAAGCAACAGAACATCAAGTTGATTCTGGTAGAGCCGTACTTCGATCTGCGTACGCCCAATTCGGTGGCGCAGGCGGTGGGCGGATCGGCCATCGTGCTGTTGCCGTCGGTAGGCGGTGAGAAGCAAGTGCAGACGTACTTCCAATTATTCGATTACGACGTGAACCTGCTGACCACGGCGTTCGCAAAGTACAAATAGCATGGACATACTAATGTTCCTGGCGGCTCCCTTTGTGGCGAGCTTGATTCTGACCGGTATCCATGCGTACTTGGGTGTGCACGTGGTGGAGCGCGGCGTGATTTTCGTGGATCTGTCGCTGGCGCAGATCGCGGCTTTCGGAACCACGGTCGCTGTGCTGGCGGGATTCGAGCCGCACGGCGCGGGAGCGTACTGGATGAGCCTCGCATTCACCTTCCTGGGCGCCGCGGTGTTCTCGACGGTGCGGTTGCACACGTCGAAAATTCCGCAGGAAGCCATCATCGGCATCTGTTACGCGGTCGCCTCCGCGGCAGCCATTGTGGCGATGAGCAAGTCGACGGCGCAGACCGAACACCTGAAAGAGATGCTGGTGGGCAACATCCTGGCGGTCTCCTGGGCGGAGGTCCGAAAGACGGCGCTACTCTACGCCGCAGTGGGCTTGTTCCACTTCCTGTTCAGGAAGAAGTTCCTGATGATTTCGATGCATCCCGAGGAGGCCGAAAAGCAGGGAGTTTCGGTCCGCCTGTGGGACTTCCTCTTCTATGCGTCCTTCGGCTTTGTGGTGACTTCGTCGGTGGCTATCGCGGGCGTACTGCTGGTGTTCTGCTATCTGATCGTTCCGTCGGTGGCCGCGATGCTCTACGCCGAAAATATCGGCCCGCGCCTGGCCATCGGCTGGATCATGGGAACCGTTGTGTCGGTGCTGGGAGTGTATCTGTCGCTCAAGGTCGACCTGCCCACGGGAGCCACCATCGTGTGCACGTTCGGACTGATTCTGATCATCATGGGCCTGTTCCGCGGAGTGGTGAAGCGGGTGTTGGCCTAAGACCGGCTGGTACCCTGGTAAGAACGTGGCCTCTGCAGAGTCGCCTGTAAAAACCAGGCACGTCAATCCCTGGATTATTGCCATCTCAGTGATGTTCTGCACCTTCATGGAGGTGCTGGACACGACTGTGGTGAACGTATCGCTGCCGCACATCGCGGGCGATCTCTCGGCTACGGTTGAAGAAGTCACGTGGGTGCTGACTTCCTACCTGGTGGCGAACGCCATCGTACTGCCGATTACCGGATGGCTGGCAAATTACTTCGGCCGCAAGCGCCTGCTGATGGCCAGCGTGGTGGGATTTACGCTGGCCTCGTTCCTGTGCGGCATCGCGCCGACACTGCCGCTGCTGGTGGCCTCGCGCGTGATCCAGGGGCTGTGCGGCGGCGCACTGCAGCCGATCTCGCAAGCCGTGCTGCTGGAAGCGTTCCCGCCGGAGGGTCGCGGCAAGGCCATGGGTTTCTGGGGACTGGGCATCGTTACGGCGCCGGTTCTGGGTCCGGTGCTGGGCGGATGGCTCACCGACAGCTACACCTGGCGCTGGGTGTTCTACATCAATCTGCCGGTGGGAATTCTCTCCATCCTGATGGTGTATTGGTTCGTGTTCGACCCCTCCTATATCAAGCGTTCGCAAACATCGCGCATCGATTACTGGGGCATCGGGATGCTGGCCGTGTGGGTGGCCAGCCTGCAGCTGGCGTTCGACAAGGGGCAGCAGCTGGATTGGTTCAGCTCGCCGTTTATTGTGACCCTGCTGGTGATCTTCGCGATCTTCGTGATCGCCTTCATCACGCGAGAGCTGAAGGCCGAGCATCCCGTGGTGAACCTTCGCATCTTCAAAGTCCAGAGCTACAGCGCCGGGGTGTTTCTGATGTCGGTGCTGGGATTCGTGCTGTACGGGAGCATCGTGATCCTGCCCATCTGGCTGCAGACACTTATGGGCTACCCGGCCACGCAAGCCGGGCTGACCATGGCGCCGCGCGGGCTGGGATCAATGATCGCGATGCCGATTGTGGGCATCATCCTGCCGCGCTTTGACCCGCGCAAGATGCTGGCGACCGGGCTTCTGATGGGCGCATGGTCCACCTGGGAGTTCTCGAGAATGAACCTCAATGTCGGCTACTGGGACCTGTTCTGGCCGCAGTTCATACAAGGCGCCGGCCTGGGACTCATCTTCGTTCCGCTGACCACCATCTCCATGGCGCGGGTGCCGCGCGAGAGCATGGGCAACGCCACCAGCCTGTTCAACCTGATGCGCAACATCGGCGGCGCGGTAGGGATTGCGGTGATCGCCATGCTGAACACGCGCTTCCAGCAGAAATACATCAACATTCTGGGCTCGCATGTGGCCCAGGGCGATCCGGCCACCGGGCAATGGTTCAACGCGCTGCGTTCGATGTACCTGGGATCGGGATCGGGCCCGGGATTGGCGGATCGCAGAGCCTATGGAGCCATGTTCGGCCTGGTGCAGCAACAGGCCGCCATGCGGGCATTTGTCGACATCTTCCTGGTGGTGACGGCGATGTTCCTATTGATGCTTCCACTGCTTTTACTGATGCGGAAGCCCAAGAAGGGCTGAGTTTGTGACGGGCGTTTATCATGAAGGTATGGGATCGCGCCGGTTACTTGCGCTGCTGTTTCTGGCCGCGGTCGCCATTCCAAGTCTGCCGGCGCAAGTTCTGGAGTTTGAATCCGGCGGCTTGAAGTACAAAGCGCTTACGCGCGGGGGCGTGACCATCATGTTCGCCCCGTTGCCCACCCGGGTGCTGGGCTATACGATCCTCCAGGTGGCGATTTCCAACGGCTCTCCGACCTCGTGGAGTTTCAAGCCGGAAGACTTCCGGTTCGAGCAGGATGGCGGCCGCAGGATTCAGGCGGTATCGGCGGGCACGGTCGTCAAACAACTGCTGGATCACGCCAGCCGGGGCGACGTCGGGCGGTTGATCTCGGCCTACGAATCGGCGCTGTTCGGAAACGCGCGTGTGCACTCCACCAACGGCTACGAAGAGCGGCGGCAGGACTACCTGGCGCTCGGCTCCACCAAGCTGAAAGCAGCTTCCGCGGCTTCGGCGATCGCGCTGGTGACGACCAGGCTCATGCCCGGACAATCCACCGACGGCGCGGTGTTTTATCCCACCAACGGGAAGCCTCTGGGCAACGGACGGCTGATGGTGAACGCGGCAGCGGAGGTTTTCGAGTTTCCGGTGGAAGTCGAGATACCGCCCCGTGCGGCGCGTTAAAGAACGCGCGCGGGCGCGCCGTTAAGAGTCAGGCTGGTTCCGGGCTCGGAGAAAGCCGTGCGCACGTACGCCAGCGCGACGGACTTGCCGCTGGCCGGTGAAAACACTGCACTGGCGATCTCGGCCGCGTCCGCGATGCCGGACTGGAGCTTGGTCCCCGCGGCCGGAGGCTTATCGGTATCGATTTCCAGTTTTCGCAAGACGCGATGGATTTGCGCACGGCTGCGGACACGCTCGACGATCTCCTGTCCCAGATAGCAGCCCTTGCTGAAGTGAACCGCTTGCAACTGGCCGGTTTCCTGGACCAGATAACGCTCGGTGATTTCCTCGCCATAGCGCGGGCGGCCGCTTTCGATGCGCACCGTGCGGGCGTCCTCCGCCGTGGCGGGAGGAAATCCTGCCGCCGTAAGCTGCGCGGTTACGGCCTGCTTGTCTTCCATCGGAATCATCAGGAAGAAGCCGCCCCGGCCGGTGGTGTCCAGTTTGGCGATGATTCGATCGTCACCGGCGAGTGTCACACTTGCCGCTGGTTCCGGCAACCCGAGCGCGGCCAGCGCGGCGGCGGCGTGGGGGCCTTCGATCGAGAGAGTCGCGATCCGGTCCGTTTCATCCTCGAGAGTGACGTCGTCGACGATGATGTAGCGGTCCAGGTGCTCGTAGACTTTAGTCCGCGTCTCGGGCTCGGTATCGAGCAGGAAATGATCCTCGAAGCAGAGCACGTTCACATCCGCCAGAATTCGTCCCTGCGCGTTGAGGAAAAACGCATAACAGCCCTCGCCCGGCTTCAGCGTTTCGACCTGATTGGAGGTCATGGCGTGCAGCAGCCGCGCCCGATCGTCACCGGTCACCCGGATCTTGCCCCGGCCTGACAGGTCGAGCCAGGCGGCGCGCTCGCGCAGAGCCGTATATCCGTCCGTAGTGATTGATGTGTTCATGTCCAAGAGTTGGCACACCATGCAGAATAGTGCGCCGCGCAGGCCGACTTGCTCACGTCTTTCTTCGGTCCGGCACCAGGATTGTACCGATACCCCGAGTATACAATCGGGTAGTGATTCACGAGATTCTGCCCGTGGGCATGCTGCAATGCAACTGTTCGATCTTTGGCGACGAGCAATCGCGTGAGGCCATCGTGATCGACCCAGGCGATGATATCGCGAAGATCACCCAGGTGCTTGCCCGGCACCGCCTCACGGTCAAGGCGATCGTGATCACGCACGCGCATATCGACCACATCGGCGGCGCAGCCCAGCTCAAGGAGCTGACGGGAGCTCCGGTCTACATGAATTCGAACGATGCCGAGCTGTATGCGCATCTGGAAACCCAGGCGGCCTGGCTGGGGATGGAAACGCCTTCCCGGACCGAGATCGACAGCGAGGCTCGGGAGGGCGACCGGCTGCACCTGGGCGGCGCTGAGTTCCAGATGATCGACACTCCCGGGCACACGCAGGGCAGCAT
>DATIRX010000467.1:0-4126 GCA_035469225.1 Bryobacteraceae bacterium | reverse complement strand
GGCAGCGCGACGCTCGATAGCTTCGACATGCTGAGCGCGGCGGTGAATTGGGTGGAGAAGAACCAGGCTCCCGAATCGGTTATGGCTACCGGACGGGCTTTTCCGGGACGCAGCCGTCCCCTGTGCGCTTATCCGGCGCATGCGCAATACAACGGCTCGGGGAATCCCGAAGACGGCGCGAATTACTCTTGCCGACAGTAACGAAGGAAGGGAAGACCGATGAGATCCATTAAAGTATCCGGCATAGTGGCTTGCGCCCTGTGCTTGGGGCAGGCCTTCGCTGCAGGTTCTGATCCCATCGTCTCGATCAGCACCGGCCAGCTGCGCGGCAGCCCGACTTCCGTTGGCGGGGCGGTCTTCAAGAACATCCCGTTCGCGCAGCCGCCGGTCGGCGATCTGCGCTGGCGGGAGCCGCTTCCGGCGAAAGCCTGGACCGGTGTCCGCGAGGCCACCACGATGGGGCCCATGTGCCATCAGAACGACAACCCGCAGTTGCCGCACAGCGAAGACTGCCTGCAGCTGAACATCTGGACGCCGAAGTGGCCTCAGGTATCGCCGGTTCCCGTCATGGTCTGGATCCACGGCGGAGGGAACACGGCCGGATCGGGCGTGGAAGCTCTCTTCAGCGGTGAAGTCCTCGCGAGCCACGGAGTCGTGGTGGTCAACGTCAATTACCGCCTCGGCGTCTTCGGCTTCTTCGCGCATCCCGGATTGACGAAAGAATCTCCCCACCATGCTTCGGGGAACTATGGACTTGCCGATCAGATCATGGCCCTGCACTGGGTGCGGGATAATATCGCCAAGTTCGGCGGCAATCCCGCGAATGTCACCATTTTCGGCGAATCGGCGGGCGCCAGCGACGTGAACGCGCTGATCGCTTCGCCTTTGACTAAGGGACTGTTCGTGAGAGTGATCGCCCAAAGCGGCCCGGCAGGCGCCGGACTTGCGCTGGCGGCGGCGGAAAAAAGAGGCGTGGACTTCGCGGCGAGCCTGGGATTCACCGGTGACGATGCGCTGGCCAAGCTGCGCGGCATTTCCGACACAGAGTTGATCGTGAAGGGCGCACGGGCGGGCTTGGGAATCACTGTGGACGGCTGGGTGCTTCAGGAGCCGGCCACTAAGATTTACGCCCAGGGCCGCCAGCAAAAGGTGGCGCTGCTGATCGGCAACAATTCCCAGGAGATGCAGCCGCGCGGCGCGCCGGGGGATATCCGCCAGATGATTTCGCAGCGCTACGGCCCGCTGGCCGATCGTGCGCTGGCAGCCTACGGAGTGACCAGCGCGGGCGATCCCCAGCCCGATCCCGAGAATGGAACCGTGATGCTGCAGTTCACCACGGATAATTCATTCCGCTGCGGCACGGTTCAGGAACTGATCTGGCACACCGCCGCGGGAAATACCGGTTACCAGTATCAGTTCTCGCGCACGGTGCACGGGCAGGAAGCGCTGGGCGCGCCGCACGCTTCTGAGATTCCGTTTATCTTCGGCACGCTGCCCGTTTGGCAGAATATGCGGAAATACAACGATTCGGATCGAGAGTACGCGCCGCAGATGCAGGAATACTGGACCAACTTTGCCAAGACCGGCGATCCCAACGGCGGAAAGCTGGTGAAGTGGCCGAAGTTCGATGCGGCCGCGCGCGCATACATGGACTTCACCGATGCCGGGCCGGTGGCCAAAGAAGGCCTGCGGCGCCAGGCGTGCGACGTGTTTATGGAGAATCAGAAGCGCCAGGGACTGTAGGAGCAAAACCATGACCAAATCGCTTTCGGCTGCTTGGATCGTAATCGCCTTCGGAATGTCCGTCGCGGCATATGCCCAGAACACGGGTCTCCGCGTGGGCGCGGCCAAAGTGGATGTGACGCCGGCGCAGGCCGACCTGCCGAAGAACTACGACGGGATCCTCGATCACATCTATTCGCGCGCCATCGTCATCGACAATGGAAACGCCACGGCCGCGCTCATCACTGTCGATGCGGGGGGTCTGCCCGACCCGATCTGGCAGGCGGTTTCCAAGCAGCTTGAAAGCGAGCTTGGAATTCCCGCGAAGAATGTGCTGCTGACCGCGACGCACAGCCACAGCGTGCCGGGCCAGCCAGCCGGTCCGTACACGCAGAAGATCGTGGAATCCGTCCGGCTGGCCAAGCAGCGGCTCGCGCCGGCTCGCGTTGGTTACGGAACCGGCGTTTCTTATATCAACGTCAATCGCAACATTATCGACCCCAAGACCAGGCGCTGGTGGGAAGGACCGAACTATGAAGGTCCGTCCGACAAAACCGTAGCCGTGATCAAGTTCGAAAGTCTGAGCGGTGATCCGCTCGCGGTCTATTACAACTACGCCATGCACGGAGTTGCCGCGGGCCAGCTCGACTTGGTCAGCGGCGATGCCCCCGGCACCACTTCGAAATACATTGAAGATTCGTTCGATGATAAAATCGTCGCCTTGTGGTCGAGCGGCGCTGCCGGCGATCAGAACCCCATCTACTTTCAGCAGACCTACGACCTGCGCGAGATCCGCATCAAGGACTACGCCAAGCGTGGTCAGGATATCAGCAACTCCATGCCTCCCGGCGGGCAGGGCCTGGATAAGAAAGACCCGGCCGTCATCAAGCTGATGAACCAGCAGAAGCAGATGATCCTCTCCATGGGGCAGTTCCTGGGCGAAGAGGTGATGCACGTGATGCGCGGCATGGATCGCATGGAGTCGAGCATGCGGGTGGACGGCCGGTTCAAGACCGTCAGCTGCCCGGGGCGTGAACGCACGAACTCGGGGCGGGCGGGATTCCCGGGAGAATACAAGGATGCAGGTCCCGTGGATATCCGGCTTGGACTACTTCAGTTGGGAGACATCATGATCGGCGCCGTGAATGCCGAGGTGTTCAATCCGATCGCCCAACGCCTGAAGAGAGAGTCGCCCTATGCGCGGACCATGATGGCGACGCTCACCGACGGCTCGGCGCGCTCCGGCTATATCCCGCACGATGCCGGCTTCGGGATGTATACCTTCGAGATCCTGTCTTCGCGGCTGCAGCCCGGCTGCGCAGAGTCCGCGATTGTCAACGGAATCCTGGATCTGATGGCAGAACCCGGGAAGTAGCCCGTTAGCGATAAGATCCGGCGATCGCTAAAGGTGCCAGGTCCCGCACGGCGGTCGAATCGAACGATGACCCCGCGTTCTGATCGGCCGCAGCCGTAGAAGTGGTTAGCTCGCCGCGATACACGTGTTCCCATAGCTCCACATTGCGTGCCATATTGCGATGGGCCAAAACCCAGTCGCGCTGCTCGAGCCACAGCAGCTCGCGATCCGCATCCAGCAGCGGTTCAAGCGTGTCTTTCCATGACTGGCGGTTGTTCCTGGCTGTAATAGGCACTTCCACCGAATAGGGCAGGACGCGCGAAGCCACCGTGATTGCGCCGGAAAGAGCGTACTCGTAATACTTGATGCAGCTCTTGTTCTGATTGAAGGTGTCCTCCACCAGCGGCGCAATGCCGATATCCAGCCCGAGCTCGCAGACTTTTTCCGAGTGCCGCCCGAACTCAACCATAGGATGGAATTCGTAGCGGATGCCCCGCAGCTCAGCCAGGAATCGCTTGATGGACTTGCCGGGCGGAGAATTGGAAAACGCTTTGCCGTACCTGTCGACCAAACGCGCGTAAAACGCTTCTATGCTGGGGTCGTCGCAAATTCCCTGCAGCACGAAGGTGAAGGGATGCCGCTTTTGCAGCTCCCGAATGGAGGGAAGAGCAATCGCGAGATCCTGAAAATGCGTGACGCTTCCGGTCCAGCCGATGCGAACACCGGTTTGGCGCGGCCGGACCGTCCACTCCTCGGGATCGGCGCTGTTGGGCAGGATCACGACGTTAGGATTTCTTTCGCGGAGATCGGCCGCGAGAACGGCGGTCGTGGTGGTGACGACGTCCGCGTTTTCGATCAGAAAATCATACAGGTCCAGCCGGTCCTGCAATACACGGTAGGTTAGGTTTTCCCGCGGCACTAAATCCAGCGCATCATCGGTATCGAACACCACCCGAATCGCACGCTGCTTGCACCATTTCACCAGCTTAACCGCGTCGGGATAGTGGGCACGAAAGATCACCAGCACGTCGGGGGATTCGTATGCCTGGA
>DATIRX010000466.1:0-3167 GCA_035469225.1 Bryobacteraceae bacterium | reverse complement strand
CGTCATGATGATTGCCGTAGATGATCGACTGTTCCTTGGCGGTACTGCCGGGAATGGTTGCGATCACGTCATACAGCGGACGTGTCGACCAGTCGAAATCGATCTGCAGGTGCACCGTTGCCGGTCCCGGTCCGGCGTGATAGGTGATCGGCAGAGCTCCCCGCCACGCTTCCGGCACCACCGGCCCGCTTAGCTGTTGGAGCAAGGGAAGCGCGTCCGCCCAGGAGATCGGCAGCACCGGTATCTTTAGGATGGTTTTGGCCTCGTCGCGATTGAGGCGCTTGGAGCCTGCTTCCGATGCCCATCCGGGCGAAAGCGGATCGCCGGGATACAGGGCCATATCCATGACACTGCCGCGCTGGACTCCGTCGGCCGGACGCATGGGACCCTTTGGGTACGCATCGTTCTGGAAAAAACCGTCCTCGCGCGGGTCGGAATAGATCAGGCATCCCACGGCCCCGTTATCTTGCGCGAGCTTCGGCTTCAGGCCGCGCCAGCTCCGCCCATACCGTGCGATCACGATCTTCCCTTTGAGGTCGACGCCCTGTTTCTTGAGATACTCGAAATCCTCCGGCTGCCCGTAATTCACATAGACCAGTGGCCCTGTAACGTCTCCGGACGACCCGTAGGCGTTGAAGGTGGGGAGCTGGTTTTCCTGCGGAGTGCTGGGATCTTCCGGAATCGCCGGCTCGGCGAGCTTCGCCTTGAAACGCACCGGCGCGGTCATTTCCAGCGCGCGCGTGGTCGGATAAGGGATCAGCGCCTGGAACGTCTCGATGCGCGTGTCAAACCCCCACTCGGTGAGCTGCGCGGAAAGATAATCGGCGACGGCCTTCGATCCGGGCGATCCGGCGTGGTGCGGTTTGGCCGCGATCCGCTCCATGTAGATCTTGAGCCGCTCCGCCTGCGGGATGGCTTTGGCCTGTTCCTCCCGCTCGTGCTGCGCTTTCCATTGGTCCGGAGGGAAGCCGCGGATAGGCGCGATCGCGGGGGCTTGCGCGCGCAGCGTCCAAACCAGGAAAAATACAACGGAGCGGAGCTTCATGCCTTGGCGCGCGATTTCAGGAAGGCCAGAAATTCCTGAGTGCTGCGCGTGTACCCGCTGGTGGCCAGCACGTTCTCCCGGCCATCCAGCAAAACGAACAAAGGCGTGGAGACGCTGGCGAACTTGGTGTCCTCAAGCCGGGCATTTTCTTCGGACGATGCGTCGCTTCCGTCGGTGTAGAGCTCCACCAGGATCAAGTCCTTGGCGATTTCCGCGATTTCCGGACGCGGAAACATGTTGGCCTTCATCCAGTGGCAATTGGTGCAGGCGTACCCGGTGAACGTCACCAGAACCAGCTTGTTTTCCTGGCGTCCGCGGTCCAGGGCGGCCTGGTAATCGTTCTTCATCCATTGCAGGCCCCCGGCCGCGGCGTTACTTCCTCCCAGGCCGCCGGTAGCCACCGGAACGTAGGCGTCCAGTTCTCCTAGAGGAGCGCCGAACATCCCCGGCAGCAGGCTGAAGGCAAATATCAGAAGCGCACCGCCGGAGAGCAGGCGGCCCGTGCCGAGCTTATCGTCCGCTTCGATTCCTTCCAGGCGCAGCAGCCCCAGCAGGTACAAGCCCGCCATCGCGAACAGTACGAACCACGCCGCCAGGAATCGCTCCCTCGTCAGCAGATTGGTACCGAGCACCTGATCGATGGTGCTCAGATACTTGAGCATCACCGCGAGCAGCACAAATCCCATCACGATCTTCACCCGCGCCAGCCATCCGCCGCTGCGGGGGAGCTTCTTCAAATACGAAGGAAATGCCGCCAGGAAGAAGAACGGCGAGGCCAGGCCCGTTGCGAATGCCGCCATACCGATCACCGGCTGCGCGCCCTGAGCTTGAACGGAGGACGCCAGCAGCGGCCCTACGAACGGTCCCACGCAGGCGAACGACGTCAGCGAGAACGTCAGTCCCATGAGCAGCGTACCTAAGGTGCCGCCGCGCCGCGACGCCCCGTCGAGCTTCGTCAGCAGGGCCGACGGCAGAGTGATTTCAAACGCTCCCAGCAGGCTCAGCGCGAAGATTCCGAACACCAGCGCGATGAATGCGTTGACCCACGGATTTCCGCCCAGCCGCGAGATTCCGATCGGCCCCGCCAGCGCCGTCACGCCCAATCCCAATGCGCAAAACAGCACCACGATCCCCAGCGAGAACACCAGCGCCTGAACGAGACCGCCGCGCTGGTTCAAGAAGAACGACACCGTGATCGGAATCATCGGAAAAACGCACGGCGTGAAGATCGCCGCCAGACCGAACCCAAACGCCGCCAGGACGAATGCGGCCATCCCCTGCTGTGAGGCCGGGGGCGCGGCAGGCGTCGTACTCACAGCCGTGGCCACGTCCGACAGCCCGCCCGGCTTCACCTCGATATATCCGGCGGGAACCACGAACGCTGCAAGCGCCGGAGCGAAGGGCGCGGCCGTCAGCTTGTACGACGCCGACTTGGTTCGGGGATTCAGGCACTGCTTGTCATCGCACACCCGATAGCGAATATTCGCCGTCATCTCTACCGGACCCTGGGCATCCTGCGTCAGCGTCGCGGGGATGAAGAACTCGGCCTGGTTCGAATACGTCTCTACCTCTTGCTTGAGGTTCGGATCCATGGCGCGAAGCGGCGGCGGCTGGTAAACTTTGCTCGATTCGACCGCCGGATTGTCCGCCAAGGTGATCTTGGTGGGATACAGGTCTTTAGGAATGGTCAGGGAATACAGGTGCCAGCCCGGCTCGATCTTGGCCGTCAGGCGCAGCGGCACAGTGGCGCCTGCTTGGGCCACTTCGGCGCTGGAGGTCATGGACCACTGGACCGGATCCAGCCGTTGCCCCACGGCAACCGCCGAGACGCACGCGGCTAAACCGGCGATCCGAAACGCATTCATGGCGTGGCTACTTTGGACGTAACGCTGCGATCCACTTCCTCTTCTATTTTCTCATTTACGCGGCCCTCCGCGAATTCGGCCGCTACCCGGATCGCATTTTTCACCGCGTTGGCGTTGGAGCGCCCGTGGCAAACGATGCTGACGCCTTTCACTCCCAGCAGCGGCGCGCCGCCGTATTCGGAATAGTCCAGCCGCCGCTTGAATTCGCCGTACGCGTCGCGCGAAAGCAGGGAGCCGATCTTGCTGGTCATGGTGGA
>DATIRX010000465.1:0-11203 GCA_035469225.1 Bryobacteraceae bacterium | reverse complement strand
GTGGTCACCGATGCGGAAAGCATCGCCCGGTACTATCGCGAGAAATATCGGCGGACCTCGGAAATGATTCCGTACGGAGCGGAGACCGGCCCGGTGGACACGTACGCAGAGCTCGACCGGCTGGGCCTGGAGCGCCGCCGCTATTTTCTCTACGTGAGCCGGCTGGAACCCGAGAACAACGCGCTGCTGGTGCGCCAGGCGTTCGAATCATTGCAGACACCCTTCAAGCTGGCCCTGATCGGCGACGCGCCGTATGCGGCAGACTACATCGCGAGCGTGCGGGCCACCCGCGATCCTCGGGTGCTGATCCCCGGAGCAATTTACGGCCAAGGCTACCGCGAGCTCGGCTCGCACTGCTTCGCCTATATCCACGCCACCGAGGTCGGCGGCACGCATCCTGCATTGATCGAGGCCATGGGCCGCGGCGCCTTGACTCTGTATCTGGATACTCCGGAAAACGCCGAGGTGGCCGCCGGCGCGGGTCTGCCGTTTGAGCGCTCTACGTTAACCCAGGTGTTGCAGACCGCACTCGATATGCCCGAATCCGAGCGTGACACCTGGCGAACCCGGGCGCGCGAACGTGTCCGCGAACGTTACAGCTGGGATGCGGTGACCGACGCGTATGAGAAACTGCTGACAAGGCTTGCGCTAGGTAAATGAGGAGCTGGGTAGAAATCTCCCTCGGACAGATTCGCGCCAATTACCGCGCCGTGCGCGCCATGGTGGGCGACAAAGTCGACGTCATGGCAGTGGTGAAAGCCGACGCGTACCGTCACGGCGCACCTGAAGTCGCGCGGGCTTTGGAAGCCGAAGGCGTAACCTGGCTGGCGGTCTCGAACGTGGAAGAGGGTGCGTACCTGCGCCGCCAGGGCATCCGCGCACGCATCCTGGTGATGGCGGACTTCTTGCCGGAGGAGCGCGCCGGCCTGGAAGAATTCGAGTTGACTCCCGTGATTCACTCGCTCGACGATCTGCCGGCGGCGCGCGTTCCCTATCACCTGAAGATCGACAGCGGCATGGGCCGGCTGGGCACGCGCGCGCAACCCGAGACGGTGGCTCGCGCCGTGGCCGCGACGCCCGCGCGCTGCGAAGGTCTCATGACGCACTTCGCGTCCTCCGGCAACTACGAAAGCTCGCAGACCGGCGAACAGATTCGGCATTTCGAGAGTGTGCTGGCGGCCCTGCGCGCGGCGGGTCTGGATCCGCGCTACGTGCATGCCTCCGGCACCATCCCGGTGGCCTACCAGCGCCGCGAGGCGTGGTGGAATCTTGTCCGGCCCGGACACGCCATCTACGGATATGTGTCGCCCGCGCGCGGCGCGGCCCCCAAGCGCCGGCTGGACGTGAAGCCCGCTCTCACCTGGAAGGCGACGGTGCTGGCCGTGAAAGACCTGGAAGCGGGCGCGTTGGTCGGATATGGTGGCATGCACCGCGCCGGGCGGGCCATGCGGATTGCCGTCCTGGCGGCTGGTTACGCCGATGGCATCCCGCATCGGCTCTCGAACCGCGGCCAGGTGATCGCCCACGGAAGACTAGCTCCCATCATAGGCGCGGTTTCGATGGATCTGACGACCATCGACATCACTGCTTCGCCGGAGATTCGCGTCGGGGATGCGGTAACGCTGCTCGGTTCCGAAGGCGGGATTTCGATTGACGCCCAGCAGATGGCGCGCCTGGCGGGGACCATCTCGTACGGCGTGCTGTGCGGAATCAGCGCGCGGGTCAAACGCGTGTACGTCGATTAACCCGCGCTTTACCAGATCAAATTACTGCGGTCTCTTGAAGCGTCCGACCAGTACACCCTTGCCGAGGATATGACCTTCCATGGCTTTTAGAACCTCTGGACGGCCGGCGTCCGGTCCCAGAGCCAGCTTGGTGTCGAGAGCGAAAAGCTCGAAGGTGTAGTGATGGTAGGGATTCTGCGCAGGGTTGCCGGGACCCATGTAGCCGACGTTGCCGCCACGATTCTTGGCCTGGACCATGCCGTCGGACATCGATGCCGTCATGGGCTGGCCTCCTGCGAGTCCCGTAGCGGTGCCCGGGATATTGAACGCCATCCAGTGCAGCACGTCCTCCGGATTCTTGCCGATCGCAACGTCGGGATCGTGGAGGATCAGCACGAAGCTCTGCGTTCCCATGGGCACATTGCTCCACTGCAGCGTGGGCGAAGGCGCGCCCTGCACGGCCTGCGTGAATTTATCCGGGATGACGGCGCCATCCTGGAAGTCGGGCGAGGTCAGAGCGAGTCCCGGAGGCGCCGGGGCCTTGCCCTTGCCTTTATCCTGAGAGAACGCGCCGCCCACGGCGAGCGCCAGCACTGCAACTGCGTATAACGTCTTCTTGAGCATGATTGGTTTTCTCCGTTTTCTCTTTCTAAAATTCACTTAGCCGCCTGAAAACGGCTCATGTACAGAGCCTTGGCCAGAATGTGCCCGTTGATGGCCTTCATCACGTCTGGCACGGCTGGCGTCAGGAGGTCTCACCTCGTCAAGAACAGCATAGCAAGGTAGGCTTGAGGAGAATTGGGAAGCAGGTAAATCTTGATACTGGAAGTACCTGGCGAGGATATCGGTATCCTCGCCAGGTTGCTGTGAGGTGGGCGAAGACCTAGTGGTTGGACGCCTTGGAGCCAAACCTTCGTCGGAAAAAGAGGGCCGCCATCCCGCTGCTCAAGAGCAGCAATGTTCCGGGCTCCGGAACTCCGCTTGTCGAAACGATGTCGTGCTTCAGGTTATCCAGGCCAATCCCTGCGGGATCGTCGTTGTAGATCGAGATTCCAGCAATGTCTGTCAATCCACCCTCACGACTGAATCCATAAAAGCTATCGGCCAGATTCGCGACGGTCAGCGTGCTGATCAAGCTACCATCGCGCTTGAAGAAGCTGATGAACGCGTTGCCGGCATTTCCGCCCACGAGCTGAAAGCCAAATTGTGATTGATCGTTTGAAAACTCCAGAGCCAGCGAGCCTTCACCGATTGCGTCAAAGCTGGGGAAACCGAGCGTTCCCAAGCCTGTGATCACGTTCGAGCCGGAATTGGTTAAAAGGCTTAGGTTCTGGTTTGGCACACCCGCCAGTACCGTCAACGAGCCGGTCGCGCTTGCACTCAGCACATCAAAGTTGCCGTTCGCAGTCAGAATTTGGCCAGCGAACCGCTCCCCAAAAGTTACACCTTGAGACACGATCAGGCTGTTATAGTTCGTGCCCGAACCTCCTCCTGGGGCTAAGTCCTCAAAATCCACGACGAATGACCCCGTGAGACTGGCGTAGGTAACTTGGTTAATGGGAGCCCCGGTTGCGATCACGCTCACCGCGCACAAAGTCAGAAACAGTAGGTTTTTGGACATCTGAATCCTCCGATTCATGAAGTACCTAGACATTAGACCTGGTGCGCCTGCTAAGTCAACGCCCATCGGGATCAAGAATCTGGATTAGTGCTGGTGGGACTAGTGCAAGCGAAGAAGGCTCTTGTTTCTTAAGTTAGCGACCAAGCCCGAAATGGGGCTCGGGGAGAGATTACACGTCCAGATTCCGCACGTCCAGCGCGTTCTCTTCGATGAACTTGCGGCGGCTCTCGACGTCTTCGCCCATGAGCGTGGTGAAGATTTCGTCGGTCAGCACCAGGTCCTCCAGCTGGACCTTGAGGAGCGTGCGGGTCTCGATGTTCATGGTCGTTTCCCACAGCTGCTCGGCGTTCATCTCACCCAGGCCCTTGTAGCGCTGGATGTTGACTTCGCGCGTGCCCTCGCTCTTCACGTGGGCCAGCAGATCGCGCCAGGTCGCCTGGACGTCGCGCTGGGTATCTTTGACCACTGCGAACGGCGGACGATTCAGCTTGGCTGCCTGCTTGGCCAGGGACCGCAGGCGGCGGTATTCCGGCTGGGTCGCCAGCTCGATGTTGATGGCCCGCTCGGCGTTGGTGGGATCCTTGAAGGTCACTGCCCAAGCAGAATGTTCCTCGTCGGACTTCAGCTCACACTCGATCTTCTGGGCTTTGAGTGCTTCGTAGACCGCTTGCAGATTCGCTTTGTCTTGGAAATCAACCTTGGTGTCGATGGTCAACTCGGGGCGCGCCAGGATCTCCACCACGCGCGGTTCGCGCAGACGCCGTTCCAGACGGCGCCAGATCACCTGCAGTTCGTCGAGTTGCATCAGGAAATTTCGCAGCTCCGTACCTTCGAGCGCGACCTTATCGGCGTTCTCGACTTTCAGGTTTTCGATGGCCCGCCGCAGAATCTCCCGCGTGAATTCCTTGTCGTCCTTAATGTATTTTTCGCTCTTGCCCTTCTTGATGCGGTAGAGCGGCGGCTGCGCCACAAACACGTGGCCTCGCTTGATCAGCTCCTGCATGTGCCGGTAGAAGAACGTTAAAAGCAGGGTCCGGATATGTGACCCGTCCACGTCCGCGTCCGTCATGATGATGATCTTGCCGTAGCGCAAGCGGGCGACATCGAAATCGTCCTTGCCGATACCGGTACCGAGCGCCGTGATCATGGCGCGGATTTCTTCGTGTCCCAGCATCTTGTCGTAGCGGGCCTTCTCCACGTTCAGGATCTTGCCTCTGAGCGGCAGGATCGCCTGATAGCGCCGGTCGCGGCCGCCCTTGGCAGTGCCGCCGGCCGATTCGCCCTCCACCAGAAACAGCTCGCAGCGCTCCGGATCGCGCTCCTGGCAGTCCGCCAATTTCCCCGGCAGGCCTCCGGAATCGAGCGCCCCTTTGCGGCGGGTCAGATCGCGGGCTTTGCGGGCCGCTTCGCGCGCGCGGGATGCTTCAATCGCCTTTCCGACAATCTTGCGCATCACCGCGGGATTCTTGTCGAAATATTCGCCCAGTTTTTCGTTGATGAGCTGGACAACGTACCCCTGAATATCGGAATTGAGCTTGCCCTTGGTCTGGCCTTCGAACTGCGGCTGCGGCAGCTTCACGCTCACCACGGCCGTCAGGCCCTCGCGCACGTCGTCGCCGGTCAGATTTTCTTTGACGTCCTTGAACAGGCCGCCGCTCTGGCCCGCGGCGTTAATGGTGCGCGTGAGCGCGCTGCGGAACCCGCTCAGGTGCGAGCCGCCGTCCACCGTATTGATGTTGTTGGCGAAGCTGAACACCGATTCGCCGTAGGTGTCGTTGTATTGCAGCGCCACTTCCATGGTCAGCTGGCCGCCATTGGGAAGATCGCGCACGCCCTCGAAGTAGATGGGCTTGTCGTGCAGTACTGCCTTGCCCTTATTCAGATGCTTGATGAACTCCGCGATGCCGCCGATGAACTGGAATTCGGCCACGCGCCCGGGATCTTCCCGTTCGTCCGTCAGGGTGATTTTTAGGCCCTTGTTTAGGAACGCGAGCTCGCGCAGCCGTTGGGACAGCGTGTCGAAATTGAACTTGGAAGCGTCCATGATGGACGTGTCCGGCTTGAAGGTGATCTTGGTCCCAGTCTTCTTGCCGGCCTTGCCGGTCTGGGTCAGAGGGCCCTTGGGAATCCCGCGGGCGTACTCCTGCTCGAAGGTGGCTCCTTTTTGCCAGATCTCCAGTTGCAGCGTCTCCGAGAGAGCATTCACGCAGCTCACGCCCACGCCGTGCAAACCGCCCGAAACTTTGTACGAGTTCGAATCGAATTTGCCGCCGGCGTGCAGCTTGGTCATCACCACTTCCGCGGCGGAGACGCCTTCCTCGTGCATGCCGGTCGGAATTCCGCGGCCGTTATCCACCACCGTGACCGAATCGTCGTCATGGATCGTGACGTTGATCTCGGTGCAGTAGCCCTCCAGCGCTTCATCGACGGAATTATCGACTACTTCGTAGACCAGGTGATGCAAGCCCGTATCGCCGGTGGATCCGATGTACATCGCCGGGCGCAAACGCACTGCTTCCAGGCCTTCCAGAACTTTAATACTGGAGGAATCGTAGACTGCGCCGGTATCTTTTGTAGCCATACTTCTTTTAGAAAACCTTCTCTCAGATTCGCATCGGCATGATGACGTAGCGGTAGTTTTCGGCTTTGTCGCCGCCCGGCCGCAGTTCACCCGCGCTATGTGAATCTTTGAACAAGAACGTGACTTCTTCGGTGGAAACCACCCGCAGGAAGTTCAGCAGGTATTCCGCGTTGAATCCGATCTCAACCGCGGGACCGTCGTAGGTAGCGGGGATGCTGTCCTCGCTCTCGCCCGTCTCAGACACCGAAGAGTGAACCTTCAGTTCGCCCGCGGCTGCCTGCACACGAATGCCGCGAGATCTCTCGTCGGAAAACTGTGCGACGCGCTCGATCGCGCCGCGAAACTCGTCGCGGTTCACCGACACCGATTGGGAATGCTCTTTCGGAAGCACTCGTTCGAAGTCCGGAAAATTACCCGTGAGCTTGCGGCTCAGCAACAGCCGGCTGCCGAGCTCGAAGAATAGATGATTCTCATCGCCCGCGAAACGCAGCGTGGCGGCAGGGTCGGCATCCGCGGCCAGCTTTTGAAGCTCGGCCATCGCCTTCCGCGGCAGTAACGCTCGGTACGCGCCCGTCACGCCGGGAAGCTCGCCGGAGCTTTCGACCATGGCCAGCCGATGCCCGTCGGTAGCCACCATGGAGAGGCTGCCCTTTTTCAAAATCAGCAAAGCCCCATTCAGGGTGAAGCGGGATTCCTCGCTCGAAATTGCAAAAATGGTTTTCGCAATCATCCCCGCCAGTATCCCGATCGGGATCTCCGCCAGCACGGCCGGCATCGCGGGCAGTTCCGGAAAACTCTCCCGGGACATGCCGGCGATGCGCGTCTTGGAGCGTCCGCACACCAGGCTGGCCCACTGGTTTTCCAGAATCTTTACCTGCACATCGCCTTCTGGAAGCAACCGGACATAGTCCAGCAAGCGCCGCGCCGGAATAGTCCCCGCGCCCTTTTTCTTCACCTTCGCGGGACAGGACGACCGGACTCCCAACTCCAGATCTGTCGCCGTCAGCAGCAATCGATCGCCGTCTGCTTCGAGCAAAATATTGGACAGTATCGGAATGGTGGTCTTCTTCTCGACCACACCCTGCGAAAGGTTCAGCTCTCGAACCAGATCAGCTCTACTGACGGTAAATTCCATATCGAAAAGTTGTTTTGACTAGGTCTCTCTATTGAGAGAAGAGAACTCGTAGTAGTAGTCCCTGTTGAAACCTTGATTTCCTTCTAAATTATAGCAAGACCGAGGGGTTAAATCCATCACAAGCTGTGTGAAATACGGTGCGTCCGGAAGGACGGATTCAAGTGAGGACGCGCTTTGCACAGGATGTCACAGGCCATGGAAACGCCGGTTGTGGATGATGTTGACAAGACTAATGTACTGAGTCGATTAGACTGTGGATCAGCCTGTTGAGATCCGTATCGGTCTGGCGCAGACGTTCGATTTTCTGGACCGAATGGAGAACGGTGGTGTGATGTTTGCCGCCAAACATACGTCCGATTTCCGGAAGCGAGGCCTGCGTCAGATCTTTCATCAGGTACATCGCGATCTGGCGGGGATACGCAATCTGGCGCGAATTCGACTTCAGCTTCAGCTGCTGCGGCTGCATGGTGAACTTCTCGGCCACCGCGCGCAGAATCGAATCCATGGAAATGCGGCGCTCGCCGGTCGAAATCAGGTACTTCAAGACCTGCTGCGCCATCTGGAGCGTGATCGGCGAGCCGGTGATGGAAGAATAGGCGATCAGCTTGATCAGCGCGCCTTCCAACTCGCGCACATTCGATTTGGTTTTAGTCGCGATGTAAATACGGACTTCCTCGGGCAAGGCCACGCCTTCCAGCTCCGCTTTCTTGTCCAGGATCGCCATCTTCGTTTCCAGGTCGGGGGGCTGAACGTCCACCATCAATCCCCACTCGAAACGCGAGCGCAGGCGCTCCACCAGGCCCGGCGTGCTCTTCGGCGCCGAATCGCTCGAGATCACGATTTGCTTCTGGTGATCGTGCAGCTCATTGAACGTATGAAAGAACTCTTCCTGCATGCGTTCCTTGCCCCCCAGGATTTGCACGTCATCCACCAGCAGCACATCCGCCGACCGGAAATGCCGCTGGAAGGCCGGCATCCGGTTCGTGCGCAGGCACTGAATCATCTCATTCATGAACCGTTCGCTGGACGTGTATACCACGCGCAGGGCAGGGTACTTATCGAGCAACTGGCGCCCGATCGCGTGCATGAGATGAGTCTTGCCCATCCCCACGCCGCCATAGATGAACAGCGGATTGTAGCTGCGCGAGGGACTGTCGGCGACGGCGCGTGCCGCGGCATGCGCGAACTGGTTGCAGCTCCCCACCACGAAGTTGTCGAATCGGAAGCGTGAGTTCAACTGCCCGGCCGCCGAGGCAAACACCGGCTCCGAGGAGGAAGCAGCGACCTCGGATGGCTGCCGGGATTCCGCATGCGGCAGGTAGACGATGCTCTCCACCGGCAAATTCAATTCCTGAATCGTCGAGTGGATGTGTTCGGTGTATTCCTGCTCGATGAATTCCTTGGTGACTTGATCCGGAACCTGAACGCGCAACGAACCACCCTCGAGACTGTCGAGCGAGGTCCGCTTGACCCAGTTCTGATATTCCTGGGGAGCGATTCTCTCCGCCAGTTTCGCCTTGATCAAATCCCAGGTATTCAGCTCCGGTGTCTCGATTACGGCTGCGGTTGCTTCCCAGTTTGCACTCACGCTTGAATCCTCCGTCACCCAAATCCGTCCGGCCGCAGATTTCCCACACGATTTCCACATCTGTGGAAATCAGTCAGCTATCTTTACTCTGATCCGGGGGAAAATCCGCGCTCGCTGAATGAGGCACAGCCACTCTGCCGAACTACTGTGCCTGACCGCGGATCTAAGAATAGCACAAAACAATTCCGGGGCAAGCAAAATCGTGTGAGTTTATCCTCAACATTTTCAGTGGATTAGAAGCATCATCCACAGGGACGCGAATATCAAAACATTTCGATGACAGACCGTTTGCCTTTCGTATGTCGACGGGTCTACGAGACCAAATTGCCCCCTTCATACCCCAGGGAGAATACCTGAAATGCACGTCGGGAACCGGGCACCGCTCTGCTAAAATGGCCCAAACCATGCCTGAGAAAGTGAACGCGCAAGACCGTCTGATCGTCGCTCTGGACCTTGAAAGCGCTCAGCAGGCCCGCGACATGGCCGCAGCCCTGGATGGGGTGGTTACCTTCTTCAAGATAGGGCTCACACTGCAGCTTGCGCCAGGCATCGAGGGCCTGATCCGGGATCTGATCAAGAACCACAAACGGGTCTTCCTGGACTACAAGTATTACGACATCGCGGCGACCCTCACCAAGGCAGTCGCCCGCGCGGTGGATCTCGGCGTTTCGTTCCTCACCCTGCACGGGAGCAGCGGGTGCATTCAAGGCGCCATCAAGGGCCGCGGCACTAGCGACCTCAAGTTGTTCGTCGTCACGGTGCTCACCAATATGGACAAGACCGATATCGATGAGCTGGGTTACACCAATCAGACCGTCGAGCAGCTGGTGATCCATAGGGCGAAGAAAGCCCTGGAAGCGGGATGCGATGGCGTCATCGCCTCCGGCCAGGAAGCCAAATCCATCAAGTCACTGTCCGGCAAGATTCTGGTGATCACTCCCGGCATTCGCCCGGACGGCTACCCGGAAGACGATCAGAAGCGCCGCACGACTCCCACCGACGCCATTCTGGCGGGTGCCGACTACCTGGTTATCGGCCGGCCTATCACCGACGCTCCCGATCCGCGCAAGATGGCCCAAACGATCCTGGGCGAGATGCAGGCCGCCTTCGACAGGCAATAGCTCAAGATGCACGCGTGCGCCTGGCGCAGCGTTCGGATACACTGATCCACGGCGCCGGGGAGGCGCACTGCATGCTCTTGACCCGCAAACCTACCGCAACGCGGATTCTCTCGTTGCTCCTGCTGGCTCTGCCCCTCGCAGCCGCTTCACTCCAAGTCACCAAGCCGGAAGAAGTGGGACTCTCCGCCGACCGCCTGAAGCGGATCAATGAGCTGATCGATCGCCGCATCGCCGCCGGCGATATTTCCGGAGCGGTGACACTGGTAGCCCGCCGCGGTCGTGTGGTGCACTTTGAAGCGCAAGGCCTGGCGGACATCGATGCCAAGAAACCCATGTCCAAGGACGCGGTCTTCCGTCTGGCCTCCATGTCCAAGCCCGTCACCGGCGTCGCCATTATGATGCTGGTGGAGGAGGGCAAAATCCGTCTGACCGATCCGGTCTCGCGCTACATCCCCGAATTTAAAGGTCTGAAAGTCGCCGTGCCGCAACCGGCGCGCGGAGCCGCCCCCGCTGCGGGCGCGCAGGCCACACCGCAGTTCTACACCGTTCCCGCCGATCGCGAGATCACCATCCGCGACCTGCTGAGCCACGTCTCCGGCCTGGTCAGCGGGACCATCAGCACCGCCGAAGCGGCCAAGGTCGCGCGCAAGGGCGACGAGACGCTGGCCGATTACATCCCGCGCCTCGGCTTGGTGCCGCTCGAATTTCAGCCTGGCTCACGCTGGAGCTACAGCCCCGGAGCGGGGTTCGATACCCTCGGCCGCGTTGTCGAGGTGGTTTCGGGGCAGTCCTTCGACCAGTTTCTCCGGCAGCGCATTTTCAATCCGCTGGAGATGAAAGATATCGGCTTTAACGCGACGGCCGCCATGGCGCCTCGCCGGGCCACCATCTATCAGAAGCGCGATGGCAGGCTGCAACCGCCCGCGAACGCCACGGCGAATCCGCAGCCCACCGCATACTTTTCTGGCGCTGGCGGCTTGATGAGCTCGACGGAAGACTACCTCCCGCTGGGCCAGATGCTGGTGAACGGAGGCCAGCTGAACGGCAAGCGTCTGCTGAGCCCTCGCACTGTAGAAATGATGGGCGCGTCGCACGCCCCCGATTCGCTCCCCGGCCGCACTCCGGGCCAGAGCTTCGGATTGAGCGTGCGGGTGGTCAGCGATCACGTCAAGGCGGTTTCGCCGCTGTCCGACGGCAGCTTCGGCTGGTCGGGCGCTCAGGGCACGCACTTCTGGGTGGACCCCAAGGAGAAGATCGTGGCGATCCTGATGGTCCAGACGTCGATTCCGGAATTGCAGCGCGATTTCGAGCAGGCCGTGATGCAGGCCATCATCGAATAAAATACGGGATTGGGTTAGCCATCCGCGCCCTTGCCGCGATCATCGCCGAGTAGTACACTTTCCACGTGCGACCACTCTTCGGATGCATTCCGG
>DATIRX010000464.1:0-3542 GCA_035469225.1 Bryobacteraceae bacterium | reverse complement strand
GCGCAGCATCCGGCGCGGCAACGGCGGCTGCTGGCTTCGCTGGCGGAGTCCGGCCAGCAAACGCCGATCGTGGTGGTGGCGGCCGAAGATCAGCCGAATCGTTACGTGGTCATCGACGGCTACAAGCGGATCGCGGCGCTGGAGCAACTGGGGCGGGACACGGTGGAAGCGGTGGTGTGGCCGCTGAGCGAGGCCGCGGCGGTATTGCTGGACCGCTCGCTGCGCTTCTCCGAACCGGAAACCGCGCTGGAAGTGGGCTGGCTGCTGGCGGAGTTGGAACAGCGCTTCGGCTACGGGCTGGAGGAGTTGGCCCGCCGCTTCGATCGCAGCGTGAGCTGGGTGTCGCGGCGGCTGGCGCTGGTGGAGGTTCTGCCGGAGGCGATTCAGGAACAGGTGCGGCAGGGGCAGATCCCGGCGCAGGTGGCCATGAAGTTTCTGGCGCCAGTGGCGCGTCAGAGTCTGGAAGACTGCCAGCGGATGGCCGACATTTTCTCCCAGCGCCACTCGGAGGTGCGCGAAGCAGGCCTTCTGTACGCCGCCTGGCGCCAGGGTTCGCGCGCTGTCCGCAAACGGCTGCTGGAGGCGCCGGAGTTGTTCTTCAAAACGCAGCGGCAGCAGAGCAATCCTGCGCATACCGAACTGCTGCGCGATCTGGAGATGGCGACCGCGATCGTGAATCGCGCCCAGCGGCGGCTGGCCGGCGCCGCGGAGTTGGATGGGCGGCAGCGCGAAAGCGCGCGGCGCCAGATCGAGCGCATGCAACGACAACTACAACGCATCAGCGAACAACTCGAAGGAGAGCAGGAAACGCATGTTGAGCCGAAGTCAACGCACGGCGATTCTCGAACTGGCCGGCCAGGGGGTCGGCAAGCGGGAGATCGCGCGGGTGCTGGGCGTGAGCCGGATCTCGGTGCGCCGGGTGCTGCGCGCCTGTTCGGCGGAAGTGCCCGAACTGGATCGTGGGGAGAAGGCGGAGCCCTACCGGCAGCAGATCCTGGATCTGCTGCACGAGTGCAAGGGCAACCTGGTCCGGGTTCATGAGGAGTTGGTGGGGGGCGGGGCGGCGCTTTCGTACCAGGCGTTGACCGCCTTCTGCCGCCGTCACGGGATCGGTCAGCCACCGGTGGCGCCTGCCGGCCGCTACGAGTTCCCCCCGGGCGAGGAGATGCAGCACGACACCTCGCCGCACGAAGTCCGACTGGGAGGCAAGAAGCGCAAGGTGCAGACGGCGTCGGCGGTGCTGTGTTACTCGCGGATGCTGTTCTTCCAGTGCTACCCGACGTTCCAGCGTTTCGACTGCAAGGTGTTTCTCACCGACGCGCTGCGCTACTTCTGCGGGGCCGCCAGGCGGGTGATGATCGACAACACGCACGTGGTGGTGCTGCGCGGCACGGGGCGCGACATGGTTCCGGTGCCCGAGATGGTGGCCTTCGGCGAGCGCTTCGGCTTCGAGTTCGCGGCCCACGAGATCGGCGATGCGAATCGTTCCGCGCGCGTGGAACGGCCGTTCCGCTTTATCGAAGGCAACTTTCTGGCCGGGCGCGCGTTCTCCAGCTGGGAGGATCTGAATCAGCGGGCGCGCGAGTGGTGCGACAAAGTCAACCCGACTTACAAGAAACATATCCGCGCAGTGCCGCGCGAGTTGTTCGCCGTGGAACGGCTGCAGTTGAAGCCGCTGCCCGCCTGGATTCCCGAGGTCTACCGGCTGCAGGAACGGCTGGTGGATGTGGAAGGCTATGTGGCGCTCCACTCCAATCGCTACTCGGTTCCGGTGGATTGGATCGGCCGGCGCGTGGAAGTGCGCGAGACCAAGGACAAGGTCGAGATCCAGCTGGATGCTCGCCGTCTGGTCACGCACCGACGGGTTGTGGAAGCCGAGCACCAGCGGGTGACGCTGGCCGAACATCGGCCGCCCCGCGGCCAGGGAGTGCGTCGCGGCCATCCCCATCCCGAAGAGAAGGCCATCGTGGCGGCCGCGCCCGAACTGGCCGACTATGTCGCCGGGTTGAAGCAGCGGAGCCGCAAGATCGTCAAGCTTGCCCTGCGGCAACTGCTGCGTTTCGTGCGCGAGTATCCGCGGGAGCCGCTGCTGGGCGCGGTACGGGAAGCCGCCCATTACGGCCTCTACGACCTGGACCGCGTGGACCGGATGATCCTGCGCCGCGTGGCGCATGAATATTTTCTGCTGGATGAGGGCTCGCCGGATGACTGAAGACCTCGAACAACTGCTGAAGAATCTCAAGCTGCGGCGCATCCTGGAGATCTATGACGAACAGGCGCGCGTGGCCGAGAAGGACGACCTCAGCTACTCCGATTTCGTGACGCGCCTGCTGCGCGCGCAGTGGCAGGCCAGGCAGGAGGGCGCCCTGGAGTGGCGCATCCGGCGCGCCAACCTGCCCGAACGTTGGACGCTGGAGACGTTCCCGTTCGCCCGCCAGCCGGGCGTGAATCGGAAACAGATCCGCACTTTTGCGGAGTTGGAGTTTATCGCCAAGGCGGAGAACATCGTGCTGGTCGGCGAGACCGGAAGAGGCAAGACCGGATTAGCTTGCGGATTGCTGCTGAAGGCGCTGGAGAACGGCTACCGCTGCCAGTTCGTCCGCGCGCAGGATCTGTTCGACGAAATGTACGCGTCGCTGGCCGACCGCTCCACCCGCCAGTTGCTCAAACGCCTGGCACGCCTGGACGTGATCCTGATCGACGAATTTGGGTATCTGAACCTGAAACCGGAGCAGTCGAACATCTTCTTCAAGCTGATGGAGGAGCGTTATCGTCACCACTCCACCATCATCACCACCAATCTGGGCTATGACGAATGGCCCAACTTCCTGGGCAACCGCCCCATGGTGGAAGCGCTGCTGAGCCGTCTGCGGCACTACTGCCACACGGTGCACATCAAAGGTCCGTCGCTGCGTGAGCCGCAAGGCTGAGGAGCGAGGCGTGGACCACAGCCCCGAGCAGCAAGAATACATTCGCCAAGTCCTGGAGGCGTACCGGAACACACCGGGCACGCTGGGGACGGTGCGCCGAGCGGACCGGATGCTGGCTGCCCAACTCTACCAACGCCGCCTTTCCGTGGTGGTGATCGAAAACGCCTTGGTGCTGGCAGCCACGCGGCGTCTGGTCCGCCCAACCGGAGCGCCTCCCTTGGGCGCGATTCGCTCGCTGGCGTACTTCCTTCCCGTGATCGAGGAGGTGCTGGAGTCGCGCGTCAGTCCAGACTACTTCCACTACCTGCGGGACAAACTCGCCAACCTCGCGTCCGTCCGGTAGCGCCGAATCCCGTAACCATGCCCAGTGCGCGCCTTCGGCGCGGATGATGAAACAGGCAACCCGCACGCCTGCGGCGTGGATGATATCGCTCGCCCCTCCTCCTGTTCCCGTTCCTGGCGTGGGTCACTTTGGCCGAGCATCACTGGGTCATTCTTGGCGGGCGCCAAAGCAATGCTTGTAGTGAGCGCGCTCTGTGTTGAAAAAGTACGGCCCGGTCGCCCGCCCGATTCCGACGATGGAAGTCATTCCACGGTTGGCAACAACGACGT
>DATIRX010000463.1:0-7614 GCA_035469225.1 Bryobacteraceae bacterium | reverse complement strand
AGTCTTCGGGCTTGTTGTTCTCCGCGCAGTTGTACTCCATCAACTTGTCCGAGGCGGGACGCCGCTTCAGGGTGGACGATACGTGCCAAGGCTTGGTCCAGGCCTTGACGTCGTCGAGGACGGCCTCATAACGAATCGTGTCGCGATCCTGCATGGTGTAGCGTTCGATGATGTGCAAGGCGTCCGAATGGACGCCGCCGTTGCCTTCGATCCAGGTGTAGTCACTTAGCCCCACCACGTCCACCACAAGGGTGTCCCCTTCCCAGCGTCCTACAGAGTATCCAAGCGACATGAGAGGATCGGGATCCTCGGTTTGTTTCCTGCCGTCGGTCGGAATCACGCGAAAAAAGTGGTCCCACTCATACAAGATCACCAGTTGTCCCGGGGTCTGGACGAACTGCAGAGGGAAAAACGGGACGGTGGTGAGACGGATAATGCCGGCCGACAGGCATCGCGCGGTTGGTTCATCCACCAGTTTCCTGGCGATGAACTGTTTGTTTTTTTCCTCAGCCCAAGGCTGAAACGATATTCTTTCCGGCCTCTGCCCCGGGCCGCCTGCAGAGGCTGCGGAGAAGACTCCGGACAGATCCGGCTTGCCATCGGCCGAGCGCGGAACGGGTCCGGGCGAGGGTTGTGCTTCACGGGGCTTAGCGGGGGATGAAGCGGCCTGCGCGAATGCGCGTTCCGGCAATCCAAATCCGGCCGCCAACAATGCCGCTGCGATCGTGAAAACGCGCGCTTGCATGAACTTGCTCCTTTCTTAGCGGCCCGGCTGGACATCCAGCGTAGTCCCATCCGCTTTTACGATAGTTTGCGCGAAGCCGATGTTCTTGTCGGGTTCTTTGTGGTGCCAGAACGTAACCGTGATGACCTCACCAGGCTTGAGGGTGTTCTTGGTCCAGCCCTGCCGCGACAGGATGCTCAGGTTGCGCGACTGAATCCCCCAACGGACCAGGTTGCCGGATGCGTCAGGAGCATCCAGATAAAAGTAGCTGTGCGGGTTCATCCACTCGAACTTGGTGACCGTACCCTTCACCGTCATGACCTTGCTCCCATCGAATTCCGCCGCAAACGAATGATGTCCCCACGCCGCAGCGGCAAGCAATAAACCGATGAAAGTCAGTTTCATATGCCAGATCTCCTTTTCAATAGGCGTATGTGATTGTGCAGTGTTCCGAATTCCGCCGAGCCCATGACGTTCTTGAAGAGATTCGCCGCGCTCTTCCGCCCACATACACGCCCCTTCCGCCCTTGTCCTGAGCAGGCAGGTTTTGTCCCAAGAGGGCGCACACGCCCAGCAGGAATCGTTTAGACATACTCGTCCCTTATGCCGGTTTAGCAGGATCCCCAGGACGTTACAAGCGCTGCCGGTCAAACTGGATCGATAGCCCGATCTGGATCGGCGGACTTGTGCGGCTCCCGGAGATTGATCTTCAATGAAACCCATGCGCCCCTTCCTGCTCGCAACAGTAATTTTGACGTTTGGCCCGCTGGCCCAAGCAGCCAAGCCTCCGACGGCAGCCGAAATCGAAGAACTCAGGACGGTCGTCTACAAAATGTGGACAGCCTGGGATTCCCTCGATCCTTCGAAGGTCGCCGAGTTTTACTCGAAGGATCCGAACAACGTCTTCTTCGATATCTCTCCGCTCAAGTTCCAGGGCTGGAGCGCCTATGCCGACGGCGCCGCTAAAGCACTCGTCAACATGGCCAGTGCCAAATGGGAGCCTACAGGCGACTTCAAGGTGATCAAGGAGGGCAACCTGGCAGTGACCACGCTGACGATGAACGTCGTATTCACCAGCAAATCCGGAACCTCCAACCGCTCCTCGGTTCGCGATACAGGCGTCTGGGAAAAGCAGGGCGGCAAGTGGGTGATGCTGCACCAGCACGCATCTATTCCGTCCGGCGGGCCGCAGCCGCCCTCGGCTCAGAAGGGCAAGAAGTAATCCCAGACGCACCTTTCGTTTAGAATGAAGGCCGGGATGCCCCCCATTCACCGCTGGTCCCTTCTTGTGGCTTTCGCGCTGACGGCCACCATGCTTGAGGCGCAGGTACCCGGAGTTGAAATGCGGGAGGCTTTCGCGGACCTTCCGGGCGTTCGCATCTGGTACATCGATTCAGGCGGCACGGGTACGCCCGTGGTCTTCCTGCACGCTGCGACGGGCAGCGTTCGCGCGTGGGAAAACCAGATCAAAGCATTCACCTCAGCGGGGTTCCGCTTCATCGCTTATGATCGCCGCGGTTGGGGGCGCTCCGTGCCCGACGCATCGGATCCACGGCCGGGAACAGCAGCGGACGATCTCGAACATCTGATGGACTATCTCAAAATCGACCGCTTCCATCTGGTGGGTACTGCGGCGGGAGGTATCGTAGCTCTGGACTACGCTCTTTCCTCCCAGAAACGCCTCCGCAGCCTGGTGATCGCGAACAGCATCGGCGGCGTGGTGGATGAAGACTACCAAGAGGTGGGCCGCTGGATGCGGCCTGGACCTTCTTTCGAAGCGCTGCCCCCGGAGCTTAAGGAACTCGGCCCCACGTACCGCGCCGCGAACCGGGCAGGCGCGGAGCGCTGGATAGAACTGCAACGTCTCAGCCGTCCTAACGGCCCTCAAGCCCCAGCGCAGACGTTGCGGAACCGTCTGACCTTCGCTTCGCTGGAAACCTTGAATGTACCGGCGCTGGTGATCGCGGGAGGCGCCGATCTCTACGCCCCGCCGGCCGTAATGCTGCTCTTCGCAAGGCACATCCGGAACGCCCGGATAGTGACGATTCCAGATGCGGGCCACTCGGCTTACTGGGAAACTCCCGACGCGTTCAATCGCGCCGTGCTCCGGTTTCTTCGCGGGGTCAAATGATCTTGATCAAGCGGGATGGAGTGGCGGGCCGCTGACCGAAGGCCCCGAACCCCAGCGCGAGGACGGCCATCATGAGCCTAGCGTTCATCGAACACCGTCTTTCCACCCACCAGGGTCATCACCACGCGAGTTTTCCCAATTTCCTCTGGACGGATACGGAAGACGTCCTGCGAGAGTACAGCCAGATCTGCCTCTTTGCCGGGTTCCAATGTCCCGATACGATTTTCCGAGAATCGCGCATAAGCCCCGCCGCGAGTATAGGCTGCGACCGCTTGTTCCACGCTCAAACGCTCACCCGAGGAAACGTACACTGAGGCACCCTTGGGATTGTTGGGATTGGTGAACAACTGGCGCCGCTCGCGCAGTACCGCTTGCTGGATGGCTTCGAGAGGATTGGGGGGCCAGGAACAGGGCCAATCACTGCCGAAGGCCAGGTTGGCTCCGCTCTGTTCGAGGGTCTGCCACACGTTGCTGGGTGCGTTCGGCGGGTCGTCAAAACAGCAAAAATCCGGCTGCATACTCGCGGTGACGCCCATCTTACCCATGCGTGCCACATCCGGCAGCGGAACGTTCATGGCGTGCTCCACTCGAAGACGGCGATCGCGGGTTCCGTTGGTTTTCTCGATTGCTTCGTAAGCATCCACCACCATGTGGGCGGGGCCCGCGCCGATCGCGTGGGTCATGATCTGATAGCCTCGTTGGTCGAGTTCGAGCACAAGAGACTGGAACTCGGCGGGGTCGTACAGGGGCGGGCCACCCGCCCCGTCGGCGAAAAACTTCACCAGGTTCGAGGAGACCCAGTCGTCGTTGTAGGCCTTACGTGTTTTGTCCAGATCGGCAAGAAACTGGGGTGTCAGGGCGTGCTTTGCTCCCACGCTGGCAAAAGCCGTGCGGACGCGAACGGTAAGTTGTCCCTTATCGCGCAATGCATCGTACACCTCGATCTCGGCCAGGTTGCCCGTAGCGTTAGTCACGCTGGTAATCCCGTAGCGATTGAGATACCGCCCCGCTTCCCGCAGCCATTCCATTTTTTCCTTCAACGGCTGGGCGGGCAAAGACCGTTCGATCAACAGCATCGCGGCGTCTCGCAGCACTCCCGTGGGTTTCCCGCTGGCGTCCCGGACCACGAATTTCTCCATCTCCGGATCCTTCACAGGCTGATCGGTGATTCCCGCCATCGCCAGTGCATTCGCATTCACCCAATACTCGTGCTCGGTCGGCGCATGGATCACGACCGGCCTGTCTGGGACCGCGCGGTCCAGTAGTTCGTGCGTGACGCCGCGCGGAAACTGCACGCGGCCGAACAGAACCTTGTCCTTGGGATGACTAGCCGCGTAGGCCTTAATCCTGGCGATCAATTGCGTCTCATCCTTAGGCTCGATGTAGACCTCGGGTGTTGCCAGGTTGAAACCATGGATGGCCAGCGCGCCGAACCACATATGAGTGTGGCTGTCGATTATGCCCGGAATTACCGTGCGCCCTTGCAAATCGACGATCCTCGTCTTGGCATCCTTGCGCCGCAGGATCTCCGCGTCGCCTCCCAGAGCGTCGATTCGGGTTCCTGTCACCGCGATGGCCTCGACCCAAGGCTGCTTCGCGTTGCCGGTGTAAATGTGCCCGTGCGTCAACAATAAATCGCTTGCATTCAGTCCCTGCCAAAAGACCAGCGTGGCGAGTCCTAGCCGGGTCATGATCCCACCCGTTCCCAAACCACGGCACGATCCACGAACCTTCCGACCTTGCCGTTCTTCATGCCGGTTACCTCCTTGGTGTGATCATCTGCGATCTTCAACGCAAACGCGCCTACGGCCTTGGATTGGGCTGACGCAGCGCAGGTCATGAAGCAACTCAGGATCGCGGTTTTAAGAGGTGTTCGCAAGCGCGTTGGATCTCCTTTAGTTGTGTACGGGTTTTAGTCCGGCTCTGAGCAGTATGCGGCGAACCTTCTTGGGTGAAATGGAAAGCTTCGTCACCACTCGCGAAATGTTCCTGCCCTCTCGCAACCACACACTAGGAATGACCAGATCGGCAAACTCCTCGGTCATTTGTTGAAATGTCTTGTTATCCACCACGCCCTGGGACCACTTCCGGAGCTTTGCGTCCACGGTTCCGGAGCGCAGGACCTTCGCCGAAAGCGTCTGATACTCTTCCCACAGCATGTCCCGATTCCGCGGATTCAGAAACTCGCCGGCGCGCCGGCAGCACTCGCTGGCGGCATCCGCGTTGCCAAAGAAATCGCACTTCAGGATGAGTCCCAACGAAATATAGGCGCTCGCCAGCAGCCGCGGTTGGCCTGTCTGCTCGGCGAAGTTTAGGGCGTCCTTGGCGTAGTCGTGAGCGCGGTGGGCGTGTCGGGTAGGGTCTTCGTCGATGCCCTCTTCGCACTGGGCGCTCTCGACCCGGCTCTGCAACAAGCGGGCGCGCGCCATCACTAAATAGTCTTTCTCATTGGAACCAAGTTCGTAAGCGTCGCCTGCTTCACGAATTGCGCCGTCCAATTCGCCACAATCTGCCAGGAGCAATCCTCTCTCGATCTTGACCGTTCCCAAGCCTCGTGACGCCGCAAGCGCCGGCCGGCCGAGTCCCCGGTAGATTTGGGCGGCTCTCGCCAAACTGGCGAGTGCCTCACCGCGCGTTTGTTCCACCCGCTTACGGGCAGCCGAATCTGTGGCGGCCAGATCTCTCCCAGCGGCTTTTCTACGCTGTGCTGCATGGGTGTCGATGGTTTTCGCGATCCGCGCCGCGATGAGCCTGCAGGCGCAGGCCCGGCCGACCAGGGTTCGCGCCATATTCCGGTGCAGGGGACTGTGCGCCGCGTATAAGCTCTCCGCTTTCGCCAGATGATCGAGGGCCAGTTCGTAACGCCCCTCCTCCAGAGCCACGCGGCCATATCCGGCGTGGATGTTGGCACTCCACAGCCAATCCTCGGGTTGGCGCAGGTCGACCTCCGCCTCCCGCAAGAGTTCCAAAGCGCGCCCCGGCTTTTCTTTGTGGATGTTAAGCCAACCTTCCAGGGCTTTCAGCACACCCGCCGCGGAAACGTATCCAAGCTCCACTGAGATCGCACGTCCCAGAGCGGCATGCTCCAGCGCACTCTCGTAATGACCCATCCGGCGCAGGCTGGTTGCCTTCCAGAAGTGAGCCAGCATCAGCAGATCCTGATCGGCGATATTTTGTGCGCCCATCGAAATGGCGAAATCAAAGTGGGTGGCCGCCGAATCCATCTCACCGGAAGCCAGCGCGACAATTCCATCCGCCAGCCGCAGATGCGCGTATTCGTTCAGTGCCAGCTTGGCGCGGATGGGCGGCTGGAAACGCCCGACCAGTTCCCGAACTGTTCCTAAGGCTCCATCGCCTAATTCCGCGCAGTGCGCCAGATAGCTGACAAACCCGGCCGCGTTGCGATTCCCTGGGTTCAGCAACTTGAGGAGACTGCGGCGGGAGGTAAGCCATTCCAAGCCCCGATCCACACGGCCCAGAACTACGCCTGTGCGAATCTCAGCCAGCACATCGTCCGAGACCTCGAAAGGTTCCTGACCCACACGGCGCACGAAACGTTTGGCGTGGCTTTCGTGACTGGGTAAAGGCATCACGCGCAAACTTTGGCTCTTCTTCGGCATCCTCATCGGGCTGGACCTGCGTCCTTGAACAAACTCTTGGGAATCATCGCGTGCACGCCCCGCGTCCCGTCCACCAGTTGCGTAATCTCCAGGTCCACGGCGGTGCTGGTGAGCATGTAGGCGTCACCCCGGCTCAGCCCTTTTTCTTGAACCAGAAAGTCGATCGACTCGCGCACTGCCATCTTGGCCGCGGCGGTGAGGTCCGGGTCGAGCCCCATGACGATGTAGTGGGTCGGTGTCTCGGCACGGGGCACCTTCAGGTGCATATCATGCCTGACAATGAACTCAAACACGCCGGTGAGCGACGTTTCGAGCCCCGTGATGTCCACTTCTCCATTCCCCTGCGCAGCGTGACCATCCCCGCAGGAGAACAGCGCTCCCGTGGTGTGCACAGGTAGAAACAGTGTGGTCCCCGCCACCAGGTGCTTGTTGTCCAGGTTTCCCCCGTGCAGACCCGGAGGCAAACTGCTGATCTTGCCGGCGGAAGGCGGCGGCGCGACGCCCATGGTTCCAAAAAACGGCCGCAGCGGAATCTCGATGCCAGGCGCAAAGCGTCCCACGCGGCGCTTCCTGTCCAGCGGGATTATCTTTACGGCGGGCTCCGGAAAGTCCTCTGGCAGGAATCCGCCGGTGGGCACGAAGCGATTCCAAGCATATGTCACGTCCAGGCGAACGTCCTTAATGCGCACTTCCAGGACGTCGCCGGGCTGGGCTCCTTCAATGGCCACTGGTCCCGTCAGGTTGTGTGGCCCCGGACCCCTGTCCTTGATCTTTTCCGCAATCAGCCGGAGTTCCGGTTGAATCTGGGCCGGTGGGACGCCGGCCTGCGATAAGAGCTCCGGGCTGCCCCAGGGTGACTGGATTTCCACGGTATCCCCGGACTTCACGGTCAGGACCGGCTTGCTGGCCGCCGAAAAGTAACCCCAAATCGTGGTCTCGGGCGCGGCCTTAAGTTTGTGGTCCGCACCCTGGAGCAGACTTGGCACCAGGAGGGCCGATGCCAACGTGATTCGACTGATACTCATCTTAGGAGTTTTATGACCGCGGAAGTATCATAGGCTGGTCGCCACACGCTGGCAAGGACCGAGGTGAAACATGCCGTAAGTAACGTCATGTAACCTCTGTCCTTTGTAAGGTTT
>DATIRX010000462.1:0-3410 GCA_035469225.1 Bryobacteraceae bacterium | reverse complement strand
TGAATCCTCCGCGCATGCCGGCCGTGGCAATGGACGAACCCGCTGCCAGGGTCGAGCGGATGGAAAAGGTCCCGGTAGCGAAAAAAAGCCGGCTGGGTGCGAAACTGGCCGCCGGAAAGTTTGTCACCTTGGTCGAAATCCTCCCGCCCCGCGGCCTGGATGCCTCCCAGGAAATCGCCGCAGCCAGGCTCTCGAAGGAAGCTGGAATCGACTGCGTCAATGTTCCCGACGGCCCGCGCGCCAGCGCCCGCCTCAGCGCCCAAGTGACCTGCCAGCTGATCCAGCAGGAAACGGGAATCGAGCCGGTCCTGCACTTCTCCTGCCGCGACCGGAACATCGTTGGCATCCAGAGCGAACTGTTGGGAGCGCAGTTGGTCGGCATCCGCAACCTGATCTGCATCACCGGAGATCCGCCGCGCCTGGGCGTGTATCCCGATGCGACCGCAGTGCTCGACGTGGATTCCATCGGCCTGGCGAACATCGTGAACAATCTCAACCATGGAATGGATCTGGGCGGTAATCCCCTGGGTTCCAGGACGTCCATGCTGCTGGGTGTGGGAGTCAATCCGGGAGCCTACAAGCTGGAGGAAGAACTGCGCCGCTTCGAGGCCAAGGTCAAGGCGGGCGCCGAGTATGCCGTGACCTTGCCGCTGTTCGACATCGACCTGCTGGTCGCCTTCCTGGCGCGCACCCGCGAGTTCGCCATACCCGTGATCGCCGGCATCTGGCCGCTCACCAGCTTCCGCGACGCCGAGTTCCTGGTCCATGAGCTGCGTGTGCCGATACCCGAGGCGTATATGGATCGCATGCGCCGGGCCGAGAGCCCCGCAGCGGCCGAGTCCGAGGGCGTGGCGATTGCGCGGGAAATCGTCGAGCGTGTCCGTCCCCTGGCGGCCGGCATCCAGGTGAGCACCCCTCTGGGTCGCTATCAGACCGCAATCGATGTAGCGCTACACTAAAACTCACGTGCCCACCGACCTGATCGAGATTAACGCGGAGCACCCTTCCGAGCGTGCCATCGAGCGCGCCTCGGCCGCGGTCAGGCGAGGCGAGGTGGTGGCCATCCCCACCGATGCTCTGTACACGCTGGTGTGCGATCCGCTCAACCTGCATGCCGTGGGACGAATCTTCGCGGCCAAAGGCCGCGAGCATGACCGGGCTTTGCCGATGCTGGTGAGCGACGTGGTGATGGCCGAAGAGCTGGCCAAAGAGACTTCCGCCCGGTTTTATTTGCTCGCACGGCACTTCTGGCCGGGAGAGCTGACCATTATCGTGCGGGCGTCCTCGCGTGTTCCCCTGAAAGTCACCGGAAACACCGGCCGCCTGGCCATCCGGCAGTCCAAATCCAAAGTGGCCACGGCGCTGCTCGAACGGCTGGCCCAGCCTTTGATCGCCACCAGCGCCAACCTATCCGGCATGCCTACCTGCACCAGCGGCATTGAGGTATTCGGAGCCATGGACGGGCGCGTCGACCTGGTGCTCGATGCCGGACCGGCCACCGGTCTGGGCGCCACCACCGTAGACATCACCGAGCCCTACTGGCGCGTGATCAAGGAAGGCATCATTCCGGAGAAGGCCATCGCCGACGTCCTAAAGGGTTCCTGAGAGATGGCCACCAAAACCACGGCTGCGCCTGCGACCGGCGCCGCGAACCAGGATGAACTGACTCCTCTCTTCCACGTCGTGCTGCTGGATGACGACGAACACACCTATGACTACGTCATCGAAATGCTGGTAGCGATTTTTTGCCACTCGAAGGAAGACGCCTACCGTCATGCCATGGAAGTGGACGCAACCGGACGCACCATCGTCCTCACCTGCGAGCGCGAGCAGGCCGAGTTCGGCCGCGATCAGATTCATGCGTATGGCGCCGATCCACGGATGCCGGCTTCCAAGGGCTCCATGAGTGCGATCATCGAGCCGGCGGGGAAGGCCAACTAGTCCCCCTGTCTCGGTGGGTCTGATCATGTGGTCTTCGCACGGAGAGGAGACGCCGCTCGCCTCGCTAGCCAGCAACAGGAACGGCACCAGGTAGCTAATCCGTCTCCCCCTGAATGTGTTCCCACTCTTGCCGCATCTTGGCGACGAAATCGCGGAAGCGCGGGACGGCTCGCACGCGCTCCAGGTTGGGGTCAACCTCGAACAGCGAGTAATTGGGGAATCCGTCCTGTGCAGCCTTCTCGATCCACTCCTGAGCCTTGTCGAAATCGCCCAGGACCGAATACACCGCGCCGATCGAATACGCGGTGTGGTGAAAATGGCCGAAGCTGCTGCCGATGCGGATCGCCTCGCCGATATCGGCTTGCGCGCCCTTACGATCACCGTGCTTGGCGCGGAGCATCGCACGGACGCTGTGAATCACTCCCCCCTGGTCCGGAGCCTTCCCTGCGAGAAACGTATCCACCTCGCGTTGCGACTCCTCAAAGCGGCCGAGAGACTGAAGCGCCCACGCCATTTGATAAGTCCACAGCCCAGGAGACACCGAGCGGGGAACGCGATGGAGCGCATCGATGGCGTCCTGATACTTCGCCTGGTAGCTCAGGACGGGTCCAAAGCGAAAGCGCGCCATATCATTCGCCGGATTGAGGCTAAGGGTCTTCTCGAGATTGCGCAGGGCCGGCTGCAAATGCCCTACGTGGAAAGCGATCAAGCCGTGGAGATGCCACCCCTCGTCGAAGCCCGGCTGCGCGGCCAAGGTCTTGCGAACCTCCGCCAACGCCTCCCGGCTCTGGAAGCCGTGCGAAGGGCTCCACAGGACCTGAGCCATGGCGTAGTGGATTTCCGGAGCATCGGGATCCACAGCCTGCGCCTTCTGGATGGCCGCGACGGCTTTGGCATCCCACTCCGGACTGGGGTCGAAAAAGAAGGACTTTTGGGCATACGCAAACGCCAGTTGCGCCTGCAGGGGCGCGAAGCCTGGGTCGAGCGCGGCACCTTTCTCCAGAAGCTGGATGGCTTGGTCATTGTCGGCGCGGTTTTGACGAACCGCATGATACCGGCCACGCAGGTACAGATCGGAGGCCTCCGCACCGACAGGACGCGTGTCGGTGATGCGTTTGCTCGCTTGCTCCGGCAGGGGAACCCGAATCGCTTCCGCAACCGCGCGCAGAATCTCTGCTTGCATCGCAAAAACATCGCCGCTACTGCGTTGGTAGGCCTCGGACCAGAATGGGCGATTCGTCGAAGCCTGAACCAGTTCGGCGGCCACTCGAACGCTGTCTCCGTCGCGCGTGACCGAGCCTGTCAGCACAGCATCCGCGCCGAGATCCTTGGCAATCTCCGGCAGATCCTTCTTTGAACCTCGATACACCGGAGGAACCCGCAGAGAAGGAACCCTTCCCAGACCCGAGGCCAGGGCTTCCGTAAGTCCGCTCACGAAGTCCTGCGACGAATCACCGGAGCGGTTCTCG
>DATIRX010000461.1:0-4256 GCA_035469225.1 Bryobacteraceae bacterium | reverse complement strand
TGCTATCCTACACTAGCGCCGTGACTATCGCCCTCGACGCTTCTCCTCTTACCGTATCGACTGGAGGCGTCGGCCGCTACACGCTGGAGCTGGCCTTGGCGCTGGCTGCCGAGTACCCTCAGGACCAGTACTGGCTGCTTTCCGATCAGCCGTTTCCCGCCCCCCATGTTCCGCCTCCTAACCTGCTTACCGGCGAGGGACCCCGGAACCAAGCCGAGCGCAAGTGGTGGCTCTGGGGCCTGGAGAGAGAGATGCGGCGGCGTGGCGTTACGTTATTCCATGGGACGGATTACTCCGTCCCCTACGTGCCCTTGCGTCCCAGCGTGATGACGCTGCATGACCTGAGTCCCTGGATGGATCCGACCTGGCAGCCCGGTGCTGCCCGCGTCCGGCGGCGGACGCCGCGCTTGCTGCGAATGGGTCTGGCCACCATGGTCATCACGCCGACGGAAGCTGTGCGCCGGGCGGCCATCGAGCGTTTCCAGCTCCAGCCCGACCGGGTGGTTTCGGTTCCGCTGGCGGCTGGCGAAATATTCCGGCCGGTTGATCCCGCCACCTCGGCGCGTGCCTCAGCAAGCGCCCCGTATTTCTTGTTTGTCGGAACACGCGAGCCGCGCAAAAACATTGCCCGCCTGATCGAAGCGTGGCGCGAAGTGCGCCGCGGATTTCCCATCGATCTGGTGCTGGCCGGCCGGGCTCGCGCCGATTCCCCGGCCATTCCGGAAGAACCCGGCCTGCGCGTGCTGGGCGAAGTTCCCGACTCCGAGTTGCCGGCGCTCTACAGCGGCGCGCTGGCGTGCGTGTATCCGTCCCTGTATGAAGGATTCGGACTGCCGGTGCTGGAAGCGATGCAGTGTGGCGCACTGGTGATTACTTCCCGCGATCCGGCCATCCTCGAAGTCAGCCGCGGAGCCGCTGTGCATGTGGAGGCGCGCGACACGGCCTCGCTTGCAGAGGCCATGAGAGGAGTGGCTGCCGAACCCGCGCAGTTTGCCGGCATTCGGAAGAAAGCCATCGCACGCGCGTCGGAATTCACCTGGCGCGACACGGCTCGCCGCACACGGGAGGTGTATGACGCTGCCGCGCGCGTTTTTTCTCACGCCTGAAGAGCCCAAGATCGGTTCGGGGGGCGGCGGATTGCGCTCGGCCTCGCTGCTGGCCTATTTGCAGAGCAAATACGATCTTCAGACAGCGACGTTTTCGCTGCGCTCGCACTCCCGAAGCGCGGCGGCGCGTATCTGGCGCAATACATTCCGCCTGGTTCGCGGACGCCCGCCGTTGTTCGACCGCTTCTCGGGTTACCAGTCGCAGCTGGCCGGAGATCTTCACGGCCGCTATGCGGTCGGCGTGGTGGAACACTTCTGGTGCGCTTCCTACGCGGGTCTGCTGCGAACATGCTGCGACCGGCTGGTGCTGGATTTGCATAATATCGAGAGCCAGCTGGCCAGGACACACGCGCGCGCCGCACGCTGGCCGGCCTCCTGGGCATCGGCGCGATTCGCGGAATCCTACCAGCGTCTGGAACACCAGTGGCTTCCGCAGTACGACGTGATCCTGGTGGCTTCCGAAGACGACCGCCGCCGGATCCGGAGCGTGCATGCGAAATTGGATGTGCGCGTGTTTCCGAATGCCCTGCCCGAAATCCCCCGGCCGAACGTGCCCGAGGCGAACGCCATCGTCTTCAGCGGGAATCTCGAATACCATCCCAACGTGGAAGCCGTTCGATGGTTCCGCTCGAACGTCTGGCCCCGTGTGCGCGAGCAGGCCCCCGAAGTCGAATGGCGCCTGCTGGGCAGTAATCCTGCGGCCATCGCGCCGTTCACACACGGCGATCCGCGAATCCGCGTGATCGGTCCGGTGGAGGACGCCATCGCTCACCTGGCGGAAGCGCAGGTGTGTATCGCGCCGCTGCTGTCCGGCAGCGGAACCCGCTTTAAGATCCTGGAAGCCTGGGCGGCCGGACGCGCCGTCGTGTCGACCACGCTGGGCGCGGAAGGTCTGGGCGCGCGCGATGGTGAACATCTGCTGCTGGCCGACGATGCGGAACATTTTGCCGAGGGGGTCCTGCGGCTCTTGAAGGATCGGGCTCTGCGCGAGCACCTGGGCGCGGCGGGGCGCGCGCTCTATCAGGACCGATTCACATGGCCCGCGGCGTGGCGGATGCTGGAGGAGACCGGCGGGATCTAGACCAGGCGGGGCAGGCGGTCTTGTCGCCTGCCCACAAGTCTATTTTCCCGCGGTCCCGAAGGCGCGGAAGCTGGTCACAAATTGAATCACGGCGACATTGTCCAGCGTCCCGTGTATCGCCGGGCCTCGTTCGATGGTATAGCCGAACTTCAGAATTTGATTCGCGGCGGGACGGAAACCGGCGGCAATTTCGTAAGATTCGGTTCCCGGAAAAGCCACCGGGTGACTGTAGCCGACGCGCGTAGCCGCGTACCAGCGGGGATGAAGCACGCGGCGCACTTCCGCATAGCCGGTGTGCAGATTGTAGTTGGGGATCTTCCGGTAGCTCATCTGAAAGCCCTGCCACTCGCCATATACATTCCAGGGTCCCCGTCCCCATTGAACGTCCAAGCCGTAGCCGGTAGCCGGCAGGTCGCGAGGCGGGGCTTCACCCCGGAAATAGTATTTATAGTGCCGGTCCAGATACGGACCCCGGTACGCCGAAACGCCCACGCGAAATCCCTGGCTGATGGTGTACCCCGCGCCACCCGCCCAGCCTCCGTACTGATCGCGATCGAAGATGCTGCGCGGGTTCGCCGGAGAGGAGTTCGTGAACTGCACCCGCAGGTCGAACGGTCCGGAGGTTGCGTCCACTTGCGCGCCGGCCAAGCCTTGGATTTGTACGCCGCCGGCATAATAGCCGTAGGAACCGGGCACGCCGGGCAGCGGGTTAACTGCCGGATCGTATCGCAGCAGGAACGAGCCAAACGCTGAAGTGAGCTGGCCGGCGCGCACCACCAAAGAAGCTTTTTTCCAGAACTGGGAGTAGCTGATACTGGCGTTGAGAATATTCGTCTTGACGCCGTAACCCTGGCTATAGAATTCTTCCGGGAAATACGGCCGCGAGTGTACCTGAAGCGCGCCCGAGACGGTCCAATGAGAGTTCAATTTCCAGGCGGGATACAGCAGCGCCTGAAACCCGCCCGTCACCGGTGCGCCCTCGCGCGGTTCCTCGGTCAGCTGGTGGGAGTGGAGCGATTCGGCGCTGACCGTGGTCCGCAGCTCAAACCCGGACTCGGCTTCCTGAGCCCGGACACCCGCGGCCATGGCGCATAGAAATACGATTCTTGGAATCACGCCGGGGTCTCCTGCGGGGTGACCGGCACCGGAGCCTCGGTTCCGGACCGTACGGCAGCCGCCAAATGATGCAGCGAGTCCAGAATCGGATCTTCGCCGCTGGCGTGGGGCTTGGCGATGTTTCCCAGCGCGACAAATGCCTGCACGGCGGCAGGATCGAGCTGCGCTCCCGCGCACTCTTCCAGAATGCGGATCGCATCTTCATGCTGCATTCCGCGGCGATACGGACGGTCAGATGTCATGGCGTCGTAGGTATCCGCCACTTTGACGATGCGCGCGGTTCGCGGCGTCTCTTCGCCCTTCAAGCCGCGCGGATAGCCGCCGCCGCTCCAGTTTTCATGATGCAGCTCCACCACCTGCAGATAGGCGTCGAAGCCTTGCACGCATTCGAGAATCTTCCGGCCGATCACGGGATGCTGCCGGATCAGAGTTTCCTCCTCCGGGGTCAGCTTGCCGGGCTTTTGCAGCACCACGTCGGAGATTCCGATCTTGCCGATATCGTGCAGCAGCGCGCCCACGCGGATGATCTCGAATTCTTCCTCGGGAACGTTCATGCTTCTGGCGATGGCGCACGAGTACTCGCTCACGCGCAGGCTGTGGCCCGCGGTGTAGGGATCACGGGCATCCAGCGCGCTGGCCAGCGAGCTCACGAATTCTACGTAGGCCCGCACCAGCCGGTCGCGCCCTTCTTGAATAGACCCGGCGGCATGGTTGAAACTATCGGTCAATTCCCGAATCTCACGAACGCCACTTCGGCTGGCGAAGAACTCAGGCAGAACGCCGGTTGTTTCGCTTTCCCGCAAACGAGCGACGACGGCGGCCAGTGGCCGCACGATCGATTTGGACGAAAAAGCTGCGATGGCGAAAGCGCCCAGCAACGCGGTCAAGCCGGCGCTCAGGAACACGCCTCGAAGCGCGGCTTGTACCGGCGCGGCAGACGCATCCAGGCTGCG
>DATIRX010000460.1:0-2717 GCA_035469225.1 Bryobacteraceae bacterium | reverse complement strand
GGCTTCGAGCCAGGCGACATCGCCGGCCTTGCGGTTGATCTCCATTCCGTTGACGCGCTGGTGGATGTCGGTGAGGTAAACCGCGACCGACGCGGGATGCTGGTGCTCGGGCGCCTTCTCGTGGGGACCCTGCTTGATCCGTAAAACCCGAACCCAGGCGTTCTCGATTTCGACTGTACCCTGCGCCGGGGCGGAAGCCGCCGCTATCAAGGCCGTTAGAAATAAGCGTGGAAGCATACTGTGATAATAGTGTGCGAAGAGGCGCCGTGAAACTGGCAGGATATCTGACCATACCGTTAGCCGTTTCCGCGTTGGCCCAATCGTCGGCCTCATACGGGACGCGGATCGGTCAGGTTCAGACCGCGTATCTCGAGGATCTTCCAGCCGGTATCGTAAACGCCCTGGATATTTCGGATCGCTTCCGCGAGATTGTCGGCGCCGCCCGGTCTTCGGGTGCGATTGTGGGTCCGGACGGGCGAGCCTTCGCGCCTGCGCCGGTAACCAAAGGTCCCCGGGTGGAATTTGAGACTTGGGTGGAGCAGAGGACCAGGGACTACGCCGAAAGCGTGGTGACCGGTTTCAGCGGCATTGAGAGAGAAGCCGGGAAGGCGACCATCCACCGCTTCGTGCGCGACAATTTCCGGAATATCTACCTGACGTATGTCGTGACCGTTGAGGCGGTCCCCGATACGGAGACGTTTCGCGTCTCCTTCAGCGATTCCTCCGTTCCGGTCCCGGTTCCGCAGATGCTTCGCCAGGGCGAGACCATGGCCGTCAATCTATTTGTCGATGCCCGCACCGGACGGAGGATGGTGGAATATATCCGCGTCGGTACCGCCCTGATGCATGCCCGCCAGGGGGTCTCCCGCGATGTATACGCCGAGGACGCGGAGCTTGCGATCGCCCAGCCACGTCTTCGCGTGAACGGGGTGGAGCAGCCGGTGGGAGAAATTCCTTCCACGCTCAGCGCACCGTTGGTCCGGATAGACATCCCGGCGCAGGGACGATATCTTTTGTCGTTTAAGCCCCGCGCCGCGGACGGTTTCGAGAGGGCCGGGGAGGCGGCGGAGAATTCGGTTGTGTTTTCACTCGGCGGCAATACGTTCCGCATCGATTGCGCGGAGCGCATCGCCACCGGTTCCGGCACCTATAACATCTATGCGCGCAGGGATTCGGCTTCGGATGCGGCGGGCGATCCCGCTCTGGTGACGTTCGCTGCCCAGCGCTAGCGCTTGACTCCTGGTTTCCCGGAGCGCATCATCTTCCTTATGAAGATTCGCTCTTATGCTTCACTGCTGGCGGCCCTTGCCGCAATGGTCCTGTTGGCGTGGACCCTTCCAACCGCCGCCGGCCAACAAAAAGCAGCCAAGGCTGCCAAGGCGAAAGCTCCCTCCGGACCGGCCCCGCGCACCGCCAGCGGCAAGCCCGATTTCAGCGGCGTCTGGCAGACCCCGCGCATGGCCGATGTCACCAAGGATGAGGCCTGCTGCAAGGGCGTCAAGGACCTGCCGTTCACGGCCTGGGGCAAGCAGCAGTGGGAATCATACGATCCAACCGACAAGGGCGACTATGCCGGAGCCTGTTTGCCCTTCGGACTGCTGCGCTCGGTGGGCGGCCCGCACCCGGTGCAGATTATGCAGGACGACAAATACATCGCCATGCTGTACGAGCAGAACAGCTGGTTCCACGTCACGCCGATCGACGGGCGGCCGCATCCTACAGACTTCGATCCCACCTGGTTTGGAAATTCAGTCGGGCGCTGGGAGGGCGACACGCTGGTGATCGATACCATCGGGTTTAACGGCCGCACGCGCATCGACACCATCGGGCATCCGCACAGCGACCAGCTGCACACCATCGAGAAGTTCCGGCGAACCGATCTGGGTCACATCGATTACGTGCTCACCATCGACGATCCGAAGACGTACACCAAGCCTTGGGACAGCGTTCGCCGGTGGACTCTGCATCCGGAGTGGGAAATCATGGAATACTCCTGCGAGGAAAATAACAAGAGCCTGTGGGAAGGGCGCATCAAAGTCCCGAATCCTTAAAATGCTGCGGGGCGGCCATTTCTGGTCGCCCCGTAACAAGGCTCGGATTTTTGGTACGGCTGGTTACTGCCGAGCTAGCGTGACCTTCGGAGTCGAAAGATATCCGACTACGGAATCCTTCTTCACCTGATTGATCACGATCTCGTATGGCTGCCGGTATCCGCTTACGTATATTTGCACCGGCTCGTTGATGGTCTTGTCTTTCTTCTCCACGCGCTTGTCATCGGCCAGAACCTGCAGAGTGTAGCGGTTCCTCTTGGGATCCGCGTTGGTCAGCTTCAGGGTGACATTGCCGATTCGTTTATCGGCTTGCTTTTTGGTCAGGTCGAACTCGAAGTAGTTTCGTTCTCCCAGCTCACGCAGCGCCGCCAGGTCTTTCCCGTTGGTCGCGATCAGGCCGCTCATCACGCCCATATCGCCGTTGACTCTCTTGAGATCGGCCAGCGCTTTGTCCAGGCCCGATTGCGTCGTAGCGATGTCTGCTTTCACCGTGGTCACTTCGGTCTTCACATTTCCGACGTCCGAGGACACGGCGCTGATCTTGGAATCCGCAGTGGTGGTGGCTTCCTTTAAATCGCCGATCTGCGAAGCGACTTGCTGCTGCTGCTCCTGGAGCTTCTTGGCGAGCTCTTGCGATTGCTTCTGCGCTTCCGCCTGCGTTCGCCG
>DATIRX010000459.1:0-6025 GCA_035469225.1 Bryobacteraceae bacterium | reverse complement strand
GGACCGCCCGCGACGTCTACCAGTACATGCAGGCACATGGGATTCCGGAGCTTTCCCTGTACGATCTGGGCTATACCAGCATCGGCTGCAAACCATGCACCGCGCTGCCGCTGGACCCCAACGATCCGCGCTCCGGGCGCTGGCAGGGCCAGGGCAAGCTGGAGTGCGGCATCCACATCCAAGAGAAGTAACCCCATAAACGCAGATCATGGAAATCGCACTGGGGTTCATCATCGCGGTTTTTATCGCGATCACCGGGGTAGGCGCGGGCTCCATGACCACGCCGCTGCTGATCCTGCTGCTGGGCATGCCGACCAAGCAGGCGGTCGGCACGGCGCTGATTTTCGGGGCCGCGGTGAAAATTCTCACTACACCGCTGTACATCGCACGAAAGCAGGTCAACTGGCGGGCGTTCGGATTTCTGATGGCGACGGGTCTGCCGGGCGTGCTGGTGGGCACGCTCTTGCTGCAGGGCTTCAAGAGCGACCTGCTCACGGCGTTCGTCGGCTTCACGATCGTCAGCATCGCCATCATTAACCTGCTTCGCTTTTCCAACGTCACGCGGCATGACCGGACGCCGTGGCTGGCTGCCGTCGGCCTGCCGATCGGCATCGAGGTCGGCTTCTCCTCCGCGGGCGCGGGTGCGCTGGGCGCGCTGTGCCTGATGAATATGACCATGCTCTCTCCGGCTGCCGTAGTGGGGACGGACTTGAGCTTCGGCCTGGTGCTGTCGCTGGTGGGAGGCGGAATTCACGCGGCGCTGGGCGATCTGAATACGACGGTGCTGATCAAGCTGCTGATCGGCGGCGCGGGGGGCGCCCTGGTGGGCGGGCTGCTAGCTTCCAGACTGCCGTCCAAGAAACTACGCTTCGTGTTGTGCGTAGCACTGGTGATCCTGGGCGCGAATCTGGGATGGAAAGGCTGGAGCGACTACCGCGCGAAACAAGCCCAGCCGTCCGCGATCACGCAGTAACCTCCAGCATCACTGGCGCGAGTTTGCGGCGGCCGATGTTTACCTGAAGTTCGTGCCGCCCCGGCGCGATCTCCTCAGGCAATCGGAAGTTCACTTCGAACCTCTGCGGGCGCGGATCGGTACACAGAAACTCGAGATCGCCGACCGGGTGTCCATCGATCGACGCTTCGATTTCATGGGGTCGTGCGACTTCTTCCAGAATCATCTTGACGTGCCGGGTTTCGATGCGTTTGTCCGCGACCAGATTCATTCCATCGGTGACCGAGCGAATGCTGGGAACCGAGGGCCCTGGAGGAATGACGCGTAAAGTCGCTAAAGGGGCCAAAGGCCCTTCGAGCCACCGCAATTCCACGGGGAGCAATCCGGTGGCTTCGAGTTCCGGCAACACCACGCTCACCTGCTGCAACCCGTCATTCATCGGCGGCCCGATATAAGTGACGGTTCCCAGCGAATCACCCACCTGCACGCGCAGCTGGTGAAGTCCGGCGTCGGGCGGAAGATTCTCGACCCACAGGGAAATGGAGGCGTAGCGGCCGCGCGAGGGCGCTCCGGGTTCCGAGCTATGCGAGTTGGTTACGCGCCGCACGCGCGCGGTGGTATCGGGAAACCGGCGCTCGGCTTGTTCGGCTTGCCAGCCCTGGGGCTGCTTCCGCCAGGTGGTCCACATGTACTGTGTTCCGGCGCCCTCCAGGGCCAGCAGCTGGATGTCATGCATCTGCGTGAATTCCAGGATCTCGCTGGAGGTGACGCGCGCGCCGGCCCAAGTGTCGGGAGACTCGCCTCCCCGGGCAGACATCCCGTTGAACTGGAGCCGCGCCAAACCGCCTGGTTTCATAACGCGAACCGTTTCCTGCATGTAAGACGTGATGACTTCCCGGCTGGGCACGTGCTGGAACACGGCATAGGAATACACCAGGTCGAACCAGTTATCGGGAAACTCGCGCAGACTGGCTCCGTCGGTCGCATGCGGGTGCGCGTGGGGAATATCCTGGAGCCGCTCGCGCGCCAGAGCAATCATCTCATCGGAAACATCCACGCCATGGATTTCGGCGAAATGGCGGCTCATGGGACGCAGCAGACGTCCGGGGCCGCAGCCGATCTCCAAAGCCTTCCAGCCGCTGCGTTGCGCCGGCGGCACACGGCGCAGCTCGGACTCCAGGCTATTGATTACTTCGGTGGCGGTAGCGTAGAAATCGGCGTCGCTCTGCTCGCGCCGGCCGAAAGCAACATAGTAACCGGCGTCCTCGCGAGCGCGAGCGTTCCAGTCGTCACGCATGCGCCCGGAGACTTCGGAGTCCGACATTTTTTGGTTACTTACGGCTGGAGTAGCGATTCAGCTCGGCGATCAGGGTTGCGGCCGCTTTGGGCGCGGCTGTATTTCCCTTGATGATGTCGCGATTGCTGATCTCCTTGCCGTACAGATCCCTGTTCCAATCGGAGTCTTCGCGCAGCGTAGCACCGCTCAACGAAACTCCGGCGAACAGACCGCGCTGGCGGGACCATGTAAGGATCTCCGCGGTCAGAGCGGCGTCGGTCTCGGCCTGTGTCGAGCGACCCACGGGTCCAGCCGCGACGGAAGCGTCGCCGCCCAACGTGAATTTAGTCGAGAGCAGCCGGTCCATACCCTTTTCATTCATCACCAGCATGAAGGCGTCGGTCTCCGTGCCGCCGATCTGGAACCCGAAGCTCCCGCCTTCTACTCGAATGGATCCAGGCGCGGTCCAGCCTACTCCACCTGAGCGGCGGCAGCTAACGAAGCCCTTCCCGTACTTGGCTCCGATGATGAAGGCGCCCTTCTTCAGACCGGGGACGATCACGATGCATTGGGCCCGGCTGAGAAGGTCCTGCGGGATGGATTTGTCCGGAATTCCCATCACCTCTTTCAGCGCATCCGCCGCCGCCTTGAGGCGCTCCGGGGCCTCGGCCGCGGACAACAGCCCGGCGCCCAGAGTCATGGCCGCGATCAACTTTCGCTTCATCTTTTCTGCCTCCGTTATGTAAGAATCATCGCACAAGTCTGCGGGCCGTTATGATCCGTCGCGCTCCACCATACTGGAGACTTCCGCCTTGCGGACGCCATAGACTCTGCGCACCAGCCGGCAGATTTCGGCGGCCACCCGCTCGGGCGATTCCTGGGCGTCGATATCGAGTTCTACTTTCAAGTAAAGATCGGTGCGCGGCATTTTCCGATGATACGATGAAGGTAAACTCGCGTGAACAATCCTTGCAAATTGTGTGAAAAGAGGCGCGCCAAGCGCTCTTGTCCGGGCGTGGGCGGCGAGATCTGCCCGGCCTGCTGCGGGACCGGGCGCGAGAACACCGTGGATTGTCCCTTGGATTGCGAGTATCTGCGCGAGGCGCGCGCGCACGATCGTCCGGTGGCGCTCGACGAGGAACATCTTCCCAACAAAGATATTCGCGTGAGCGAAGACTTCATCCGCAAACAAGAGCATGTCGTGATGTGGCTGGGCAATGCGCTGGCGCGCGTGATGGAAGTTCGCCGTTCGGTGGACGCGGACGCACGCGAGGGCCTGGAATCTCTCATCAAGACCTACCGGACACTGGAGGCCGGCTTGATTTACGAAACGCGTCCGCCCAATCCGTTCGCGGCCGACATCCAGGAGGCGCTGAAGCAGGCCGTGGAGGAACTCCGCAGGCGGGTGGCGGAAGCCAGCGGAATGCAGACGCTGCGCGATGCCGATGTGCTGGGCGCGCTGGTGTTCCTGCAAAGGCTGGAGTTGCAGCACAACAACGGACGCCGCCGCAGCCGCGCGTTTTTCGATTTCCTGCGCACGTATTTCCCGGCTCCGGCACAGCCGGCCTCCGTGGTGGCCTGATGCGTACGGGATATGTTGTCTTCGCGCATGGATCGAGTGTTGAATCCGCCAATGACGCGGTGCGCGCCGTTGCCGCGGAAATGGCCCGCCGCGGCGGCCTGGAAATCGTAGTCGCAGCGTTCCTGGAGGGCGGCCAGCCGGATTTACCCGGAGCACTGGAGGCGCTGGCGAAAGATGTTTCGCGCGTGGTGGTGGTGCCGTATTTCCTGACGCTGGGCTTGCACTTGCAGCGTGATCTGCCGAGGTTGATGGAGCAGGTGAAGCGCGCGCACCCCGGACTGGTCATCGAAGTGACGCCGCCGCTGGATCAGCATCCGGCGATGGTCGAGGCGCTGCTGGATCGCGCGCGCGAAGCATAATGCAGGCGCGACTCATCGAATCCCGGGAAATCGCGCCGGCGGTGCGGCATTTTTTATTCGAAGCGCTGGGAGTGGACCGTCTGGAATTCGCCCCGGGCCAGTTCACTTCGTTGGTGGACGTGATCGAAGGCAAGGAAATCACCCGCGCCTATTCCATGGCTTCCGCTCCCTCCGGAACCAACCGCTTCGAACTATGCCTGAATCGGGTAGAACCCGGCCACCTCTCGCCGCGACTGTTCAACATGCAGCCGGGCGATCGCATCGAGATGCGTCCACCGCTGGGCATGTTCGTGCTGCGGCGGCCTCCGCGCGACTCGATTTTTGTCGCCACGGGCACCGGGATCGCTCCCTTCCGTTCAATTCTGCAAGCCCACTTGAGCGCGACGTCTCCTGCGTTCACGCTGCTGTTCGGCGTACGATACGAATCGCACCTGCTGTATCGGGCTGAATTTGAGGCAATGATGCTCCAGTATCCGCATTTTCGTTTTTGGCCGACCTTAAGCCGTCCGGACGCGGCCTGGAGCGGGCGGCAGGGTCGCGTGCAGGCGCACCTGGCCGAAGCGATCGGCGAGAGACGCGATCTGGATTTCTACCTGTGCGGTCTGAAAGAAATGGTGGACGACGTCCGGGCCGTTTTGAAAGGACTGGGTTTCGACCGCAAACAAATCTTCTACGAGAAATACGATTGATGGGGTGGAGATAGGCGATGCGGCAGATCCTGCTGGTGCTAAGCGGTCTGTGCGTGTTCGGAGTGTCGGCGGCGGTGATGGTCCAGTTCATGCCGGCGCCGCTTAAGGACACCGATTACCTGGTCATCGGCTCGGTCGCGGCTCTGGCCGCGCTGCTGGTGATGTTTCTGACGCTGATGGCGACGCGGCTGAAATCGCGAGACTTGTTTTTCAAGAAGCGCAGGAAGAAGCGCTAGAGGGCGATAAAGGGTAGTTTATCGGGCGGGCCGGACTTCCACTTGTTTGTAGATTGCCTTGGTCTGGTCGAGCGTGGGGAAGTTCATCCCGGGCAAAGCGGCGCTCGCAGTTCCGGCAGCCACACCCCAACGAACAGCGTCGGCGAAGGATTTCTTTTTGTCGAGGGCCCATACGAATGCGGCCGCCAGGGCGTCGCCTGCGCCGATAGGACAGAGAGCCTCTACGCGCGGCGGCAGCGCCTCCAGGATTCCGTCGGCGGATGCGGCCAATGCGCCGCGGCTGCCGAGCGACAAAATCACAGCTTCCGGACCCATCTCGTGAATGCGCTTCACTGCCTCGAGTGACTGGCTGCGCGTGATGATGGCGCGCCCCAGCAGGCGCTCGGCTTCCTGCTGATTCGGAGAAATAACGGACGGCCTGGCTTCGAGTGCGTGATTGAGAGCGTCGCCGTCGGTATCGAGCAGGGTCTGGACGCCGCGGCTTTTGGCGAGCGCGATGATTTCCGAGTAGAAGTCGGGGGGCACGCCGGGCTGGATGCTGCCGCAAATCATCAGCCAGCTGGCTTTCTTGAGACGGGCTTCCACCAGGTCGCGCACGGCCTTGACTTCCTTTTCCTCCAGCGGCGCTCCGATTTCATTCAGCTTGATGGTCAGGCCGTGTTTGTCGGAGATGGTGAGATTCGCGCGCCCTTCGGCTTTGACACGGACCACTTCGAAGGGGAATCCGGTTTGCGCCAGGTAATGCTCCATGGTTTTGCCGATTCCGTCGCCGGAGGTAAGCAGCGCGAGCGTTTTCCCGCCGAAGGAGTGAATCACCTGCGACGCGTTGACGCCTCGGCCTCCCGCGGCTTCGCGGCGTTCCAGAATATAGCCGCGGTCCTCAAACGCAAGCCGGTCGGAAATGATGGTTCGATCGACAGCAGGATTGATG
>DATIRX010000458.1:0-3324 GCA_035469225.1 Bryobacteraceae bacterium | reverse complement strand
CGAACAGCTTCTTCCCGTCCGCGAACGTTACGCTGCTGCCGTTGGCGCGCATGGATCCGTTTTTGGCCTGATAGCCCTGCACTACAATATCCGAGCCCACTTCGAGCGACCGCTTGGTGAAACCGCGCCGCAGCATGATGTTCGGGCTGCCGCACTCCACCATCCAGTTGGTCACCGTGCCGTCCGGATTCTTCACGTCGATATGAATCCAGGCATGCGGGTTGATCCACTCCATGTCCGTGACTTTGCCTTCCAGCTTGACCGGCTTGCGCTGATCGAATTCCGCCTGGAACGCGTGATGCGCCCACGCCGGCGCCGAGGCGGCCAGCAGTAATCCTGCGCAGATGCTCACCGCCCACAGTGTCTTCTTTATCATTGTGCCCAGCTCCTTACTTCGCAGGTTGTTTCTTGAACTCGCCGTACAGCAGCTCTTCGGCGAACTCCACGCACTTGAACTCCAGCAGCTGTGCGTTCTTTTCCATCCGCTTGTATAGCGGCAGGCTGATCTTCCAGGGGCGCGAGAAGACCGAAGGATCTTCAATCGTCGCCTCGTAGGTCATGTGATACGGAGTCGATCGGGTAAAGCGTTCCACCACGTGCAGCTTGTTGCTGGCGAAATCGCCCGCGCGGTCGAACCACGCCAGGCCATTCAGGCCGGTGACGTCCACCACCAGCGTGTCGCCTTCCCAATGGCCGTAATTGGTTCCCATCCAGGTATCCGAGCCGGCTTCCTGCGGCTTGCCCATGTTTACCATGCGATTCGCGGTGGCGTACTCGTACACGAACAGAATCCCGCGCGGCGATTGCACAATCTGGAACGGATAGGGCATGTAGTTCGCGCGCGGAATTCCAGGCAGGTAGCACTTGGCCTCCGGATCCAGCGTGCGGCGGTTGGCGAAATTCTGCTTCTTCTTCGCCGCGGCGGCAGGCAGGTACGGAATGTCGCCGCCTTCCACGACGCTCTGGCCCGCCGGAGCTGCTCCGATCGCGCCCATCTGCCACAGCGGGCTTGGCTCGGCGGCATGATCCTGCAAATCCCAGTTGGCCGTGCCCATGTACTGCCAGATTCCGCCCAGGTCGGGATGGCCGTCGGCGGCCTTGGGCGCCTTATAGGGAGCCTGCGCCTGGCCGGGGGAGGGAACCACTGCCAGCATCAGCAAGGCTATGGCAGCAGCCGCGGCACCAATCCAGTTTCGCATCGAAAACGTGTCTCCTCGGCGTGCCTGCGGCACGGCTAAGATGTTACTGCACAACATCTTCAGAGTCAAGGCGAGTCGGCGCGTGGCCCTACTGCCGCAGCGCGAACGTGAATAGCGAAGTGCCCGCCGCCACCGCGATGTACTGCTTCCCGTTCACCGAATAACTCATCGGTCCCGAGTTCACCTGCCCGCCCAGCGACGCCTTCCACAGCAGCTCCCCCGTGCGAGCATTCAGGGCGAAGAAATATCCCTCGCGCCCGCCGCTGAACAGCACATCCGATGCCGTCGTCAGCACGCCTGCCCAGGTGGTGTCGCCCATCTTGTATTCCCACTTGAGGTCGCCGTTCTTGGGGTCGAAGGCGCGCAAAACTCCGTACCCGTCGTCATCGGTGCGGACGTTTGGAAGCAGTTTCACGTCGGCCATGGGCGTGATCCCGTAGGGCTTCCCTCGCCCGCCCTTCACGGCGATCGTCCCGCTGTTCTCGGTTCCCGGGATGTAGAACAGTCCGGTGCTGGGGCTATAGGACGGCGGATGCCAGTTGGTCCCGCCCAGTACGGCGGGCATGATGAGCGTTCCCTCGGGGCTCGCTGCAACGCCGGGCACGCGCATCGGCCGGCCCTTTTCGTCGAACCCGTTCATCCAGTTCACCTTCACAAACGGTTTTCCGAGCAGGAACTCGCCGCTCGACCGGTCGATGGTATACATCAGCCCGTTGCGATTGGCCCACATCATCACCGTGCGCGGCCGCGTTTGACCGTTCTTGTCGGTCCACTGCATGTCGGCCAGCACCGGAACCTGCGTCGAATCATAGTCCATCACGTCGTGCGGCGTGAACTGGTAATACCACTTGAGCTTGCCGGTGTCGGGATCCAAAGCCACCACGCAATCGCTATACAGGTTGTCGCCCATGCGGACGTCGCCGTCCGTATCCGGAGCCGGATTCCCGATCCCCCAGTACGTCAGGTTCAGATCCGGATCATACGCGCCGGTATTCCACACCGCGGCGCCTCCGGTCTTCCACGAATCGCCCGCCCAGGTTTCATGGCCCGGCTCGCCCGGCTGCGGAATGTTGTGGAAGCGCCAGGCTTCTTTGCCGGTCTTGACGTCGAACGCGACGATCAGGCCGCTGATGGGACCGTCGCCGCCGGCCGTGCCGACAATCACCTTGTCTTTCACGATCAGCGGAGCGTGCGTGATGGCGTAGCGATTGCGATCCGTGCCGTCGGTCACGGAGATCGAAGTGTTCCATACCATCTTGCCGCTGGCTGCGTCGAGCGCGATCACCCGGCCGTCCAGCGTGCCGATGAACAGCGTATCCCCCAGAATCGCCAGCCCTCGATTCACCCGGCCGCAGCACACGCGAGCTTCGGGCGGCGGCGTGTAGGGGAACGTCCAGAAGATCCTGCCCGTGGCGGCATCCAGCGCGACCACGTTGTTGGGAGCCTCCACTGTATACATGACGCCATCCACCACCAGCGCCGTGGTCTCGAACTTCTCGAGCGATTTCGCCTGCCACACCCACTGCAGCTCGAGATTCTTCACGTTCGCCGGCGTGATCTGCTTGAGCAGCGAGTGGCGCTGGCCTTTCACGTTGCCCGAGTAGGTGAGCCAGTTCTGCGGTTCCCTGTCTGTATTCAGGAGCCGGTCAAAGGTGACTTGCCCCCACAACGAGCCTGTGATGGAAGCCAGCAGCAGCGTGCGTCGGATCATGCTGCGCATCTTAACGCGGCAGCCAGCCGGGATCAAGGCGTCACTTCAAATGCGGGACGTCCTTTTCATTCTCATTGCAGATGTATTCTTTGACTTCTTCGCCGGGAGCCAGATCCCAGCCGTCGCGCATCTTCCAGGGCTTGGTGAAGGTCCCCGGATCCTCGATCGTAACTTCCTTGACGATATGACCCAAGTCCGGGCGCCGGTACCGTTGGACGACGTGCAGCATCTCCGTATGCGGGAAAACGCGGATCCAGCTGTGGTCGTTGAAGCCGACCGTGTCCACCACCAGCGTGTCGCGCTCCCAGCGTCCGATCGAGTCCCCCATCCAGCTCGGGAAGGCATCTTTCGCATGCGCCCGCCCGTCCAGGAAAATCTGCACGATGCCCGGAACGTTGCCTTCCCACAGGATCG
>DATIRX010000457.1:0-11668 GCA_035469225.1 Bryobacteraceae bacterium | reverse complement strand
CCTTCGAGCATTTCGACGATCCCGCCGCGATTCTGCGGACCATGGACACGCTGCTGAAGCCGGACGGAGCGATCGTGGCTGTGTTTGGACCGACCTGGTACCACCCGTTGGGAGGACATGCTTTCTCGATCTTCCCCTGGTCTCATGTGCTCTTCTGTGAAGAGTCGCTGGTCCGCTGGCGATCGGATTTCAGGCCGGACGGCGCAACAAAGTTCAGTGAGGTGGGCGGTGGCCTGAACCAGATTACAATCCGGAAGTTCGAGAAGCTGGTTCAGGAAAGCCCGTTTGAATTCGCTTCCTTCGAAGCTGTTCCGATCCGAAAACTCCGCCGGCTGCATGGCGCATGGACGCGTGAATGTTTTCCGTCAATGGAAGAGAGTCGTCGCGAGGCCGTAGCCTGGCCGGAATCGGCTATCGCGAGATGCCCGCTCCGACTGGCATGCGGTTCGCTCGCAACCAGTTCTCCAGGACGACCAGGGCCCACAACTGCACGGGCGCGCGTCCGGCCGAGACCGCGGCTGCGGCCGCCGCGCTGATGGTTTCGGGACGGATCCAGCCTTCCCGTTCGAGTAGAGTATCGTGCGAAAGGGCGTCCAGCTGGGGACGCCAGCCTTGGATCAGCCAGTTCCACACAGGCACCGTGAAACCTTGCTTCTTGCGATCCGCGACTTCCGCACCCACGTTGCGCCGCACCAATGCCCGCAGCACCGGCTTCAATCCTCCGCCTCGGAGCCGCATCTCGATTGGCAGCGAGGCAGCATGCTCCCACAAAACGTGATCGAGGAATGGAGAGCGGGCTTCGATGGAGTAATACATGGCGCCGCCGTCAACCTTGGTCATGTACTCGGCGACAAAGCGGGTCCGGCGCTCATACTCCAGAAACTCCTCCATCAGATTGCGGGCGGAGTCGAAGGAAAGAGCAATCGCTCGGTGCTTCAGATTATGAGCAACGAGCCGTTCTCCCAGAATGCCCGCGTGTTCGTAATAGGGCAGGCCGTCATGGGTGCGGGTTACGGCTCCTAATCCCCCCACGGCATAGTCGGTGAGGTGCATCGCCCGGCGTAGCGCCGGCACACGCGCCACCGCTGGCCGCACGGACGGCCAGATCCGGGCCGCTGAAGATGGGAGAAGCCGCGCCAAGCGCTGCGCGTACAGAAAATTCCGGTGATGCGGATAGCCCAGGAAGACATCGTCGCCGCCATCGCCTGTGAGCAACACGGTCGCCTTCGGCTTCACTGCCTTGCAGACTTGCAGCATGCCGAGGGCGGACGAGCAGGCGAATGGTTCGCCGTAGGCGCAGGTCAAATCATCCAGCGCCGGCTGGTCATCGGAGGAGAGATCAATGACCTCATGCGGAATGCCCAGGATCCGTGCCGTCCGACGTGCATCTGCAGATTCATCGGATGGGTGACCGGGCGCACCGACAGTAAACGACTTCACATTGGCGTTCAACTTCGCCATCGCCCAAGCCACTAGCGTGGAATCGATTCCGCCGCTCAACAGGGCGCCGATCGGGACGTCCGCCACCAGCCGCAGCTTGACCGCTTCCAGGAACAGTGCCTCGGTTTCCTCTACCGCCTGGTCGAAGCTGATTTTGCGCGATCCGCTCTCGGGCGGCCTCCAGTAACAGCGTTCGCGGATGCGGCCATCCTGCCATTCCACAATCGTGGCGGCCGGAACCTTCCGGGCACCCGCGAAGATGGTCAGATCGTCGCTGACCCATCCAAATTCGAGGAATTCTAATACCGCCTGGGGATCGATCTCTTCAACGAAGCGCCCATCCCGGAGCGCCGTAATGGTGGAGGCGAATGCGATCCGGCCCTTGGCCGCTGCATAAACTAAGGGCTTCACGCCCAGCCGGTCCCGAACTAGAGTAAGCTTTCGCTGGCGATCGTCCCAAATCCCGAAGGCAAACATTCCGCGAAGCCGCTGGACCAAGGCATCCGCGCCCCAATGCCGGTAGCCGTGCAGCAATACCTCCGTGTCCGTGTGGGAGCGAAAGCGATACCCGTGCGCCTCAAGTTCCTTCCTAATTTCCTGAAAATTATAGATGCACCCGTTAAAGACCAGACCTATCTCTCGATCCTCGGAGACCATCGGCTGATGGCCAGCCTCGCTCAAATCCAGAATCGCCAGGCGGCGGTGCCCCAGGATGGCTTCCGGCCAGATCTCCATGCCCGCGGAATCCGGCCCACGGCGAACCAGCGAGGATACCATCGCCGCCACCGTTTCCCGTGCCTGCGGCGAGTCCGTCGTCAGCCCGACCAGGCCAGTGATCCCGCACATGAATCTATTATCAGCCCATCCTGCCGGATTGCCCTAGTAGATCATCACGACGCTTCCTGGCGGGTCAGTACTGGATCGAACGTTTGGGAACCGCTCCGGATGAACCTCGCTGCAGACGGCCTGATCTCGCTATAATGAGTGGGCATTCGCATTGAAGCTTAACGACACGGCGCTGGAGAACAACGGGCCCAAGGGCGAGGAAACGGAGAAATGGGCTCGGCGATTCTTCGTGAATGTGGTCTGGAGCTGGGTGGGCGTGCTCACCAGCTTTTTGACCGGTTTTTTCCTTTCTCCTTACATCATCCGGAAGCTGGGGGATGAGAGATACGGCATCTGGGCGTTGGCCTTCGCGTTCATCGACTACACCTTATTCTTCGATTTTGGTTTCAAGTCCGCCATCACCAACTTGATCTCGCGTTTCCGCGCACAAAACCAGGAGGCCGAGATCAATGAGGTGGTCAATACTGCGTTTTTCTATTTCTTAGGAATCGCCACCTTCCTGGCAAGTGTCACATGGCTGAGTTCCGGCCACCTGTATCGCTTTTTTCAGATCTCTCCAGCGCATCAACCGGAGTTCGCGGTACTGGTGCGAACCATTGGAATCGGCTGGGCGGCGGCGATTGCCTTGAATGTGTTTTCCGCAGGGCTGGAAGCATTTCAGGCGTTCAAGACTCAGAACCACATCGGCGTCTTATCACTGATTTTCCGCTCCGGTTCGTGTGCGCTGTTGCTGTACTACGGCTTCGGTCTGCCTCAAATGGGAATCGTGGTCACCGTCAGCCAGTTCATGAACTATGGATTGGCTTTTTTTGCCTTCCGTCGCGCCTTTCCAGGCCTTCGTATCTCAATTTCTTTGGTGCGTCCGCCGATGTGGATGGAGATGGCGCGATATGGCGTGCATTCTTTTGTCGCCCAGGTCGGCACGATGCTACAGAATCAAGGTCCGCCGATGCTAATAGGCCATTTCCGGCCGGAGGCGTTTGTCGGATACTACCAGCTTCCCAGCCGGTTGTTGGCCTACGTGGTCGATCCAGTGACGCGGATCGCGTCGGTCACGATGCCGAACTCCGCGGAGATGCTTGCCCTGGGGCGCAACCAGCAGATCGCCCGGCTGGCTACGTACTTGAACCGCTACTGCTTTGCCCTTTTCTTGCCGTTCGGTATATTCCTGTTGCTCTACGGCGGGGACCTGATCCCAATGTGGGTCGGACCTGCCTTCGGCCGGCGAGCCGCACCTCTTCTGCTTCCCTTCGTACTCCTGACGGCATTCTCCGTGGCCGGACAGTTCAACTCCGTAGGAATTCTGTTTGGAATGGCAAAACACAGCATTTATTCCAGAGCTCTGATTGCCGAAAGCCTTTTGAGTCTGGCTGTAATAGCCGTGGTCCTCCCGCGTTACGGCATTCTGGGCGCTGCCTGGACCGCCTGCACGGCTGGAATTTTGAACCGCGGATTGTTCACTTCCTATCTGCTTTGCCGCAACTTGGATTTGGGCTGGCTGACATTCATGCGATCCATCTACGTACTGCCGCTGCTGATGGGAGTGCCTACCGCCGCGCTGGGATACCTGATGAGAGTCTACGGCGTAACCGGGCGGAATTGGTTCGAGTTGCTCGCCGTACTGGCGCTATTGAGTCTGCAGTACTACAGCACCTATCTCTTTGCCGGCGTAGAAAAGGAGCATCGCCTGATGATCTGGGGTTGGGTCGGATCGCGTTTGCGGGCCTGGGTCGGGCCGGATCAGGCTCCGCCCGGTTCGGGCAATTAGGCGCCGCAGAATGGGCGTGTTCCCGTGTCAAAATGAAGAAGCAACGGAGGGATGAACGAAACATGGCAGAGGTAGATTGTTTGGACGGGGTTCTGGCAGCCATTCGCGAGGTGTGCGGCGTGGACGGTCTCGCGCCGGATCAGGATTTTTACGATGCAGGCGTGACCTCCGTGCAGGCTCTGCCTTTGCTGATGGAACTGGAGGTCAGATTCGACGTGGCCATCCCGGATGAGCGCTTTGTGGCCGTGCGCAATCCCCGCGGTCTTTGTGCTGTCATCCAGGAATTAAAGGAGTCCTGACCCCCATGCCCAACCACTCGGTCCGCCTTCGATACGCTGCCAGCGAGATGGCCAAGGAGGAGATTCGCAAACAGGTCGCGTTTCTGTCTCGATCCATCGCCAACGTCGGTTTTTCCGAGGATGGCGTTTCCATTACCTACGATGCGGCTCCGGACCAAGCGGCGGCGCTGGGAACTTCGGTGCAAGATCTGGGAAACCGAATCGCCCGGGCTTTACAAAGCCTGGAACGCAAGATCGTATTCTCCAGCGCTGCCATGGCCAACCCCAAGTTCGCGGCGGATGCTTCCATGGATGGCGTGCACTTTCTCGGAACCGGACAGGTCGCGCTCTCGGGGATCCCGCTTCGTCTGTTCAATTACTTCGATCGCGTGTTTGAAGATTTCGGCCGGCCGTGGCAGGCGGAGCCGCTGCGCACGCCCACGCTGATTCCCTCCAAGACCCTGTCGCGCTGCGACTATTTCCGCTCGTTCCCGCATAACGTCACCTTTGCCAGTCATCTGCGCGAGGATGCGCAGGTGATCGACGGTTTCCGCGCGCGGCATCAGACTGTCGAAGACTTGGACAGCAGCGCTCTGGCCGATATGGAGCGTCCGGAAGCGTGCTTGTCCCCGGCAGTCTGCTATCACGTCTATCACCTGCATGAAAACCAGACGTTGCCAGCGGCCGGCATCAACTACGGCATCTGCGGCAAGTGTTTCCGCTATGAGTCCTCCAATCTGCGCGATTTGCGCCGGCTATGGGACTTCACCATGCGGGAAGTGGTGTTTCTCGGCGGCAGGGACGACGTGCTCCAGAAGCGCGAGCGGTCGATCGGAATGATGTCGACATTCATCGAGACGCATCAGCTGGCCGGCGAGATTCGAACCGCTAGCGACCCGTTTTTTGTCGCTCCGGATGCAGTCTCGAAGACCTACTTTCAGTTAAGCTCTGATTCCAAGCTGGAGGTCTCACTCCTCCTGCCCGATGGCGAGCGGAGCGCGGTCGGATCGCACAACTACCATTCGGATTTCTTCGGACGCGCTTTTCAAACCGAGATTGCCGGCGCAGGGCCCATGCACAGCGTGTGCGTCGCGTTTGGGCTCGAACGCTGGGTCTACGCGTTTCTGAAACAACATGGCGCGGAACCGGCAGCCTGGCCCGAAATCATGCGTCAGGCTCCCGAATTCAGGACCTGATGGGGATCGAATACCGGCTGGTGGATGGCGCCGGTTTCGCTGCTGAGGCCAGTGCCCTACTGCAAACGGCATGGAAGCCACCGGCGTTGAATTACAGCAGGGAGTACCTGCGCTGGCAGCTTTCGTTCCCCGGCCCGTCGCTTGCACCTGCGGTCGCCGCGTTGGATGGCTCGAAGCCCGTGGGTTTCGCCGCCTCCACAAACCGTCGGATTGGGTTGCATCCGGCTACGGTCGACGTCGTAGTGGTTTCCTTTGTCGCCGTGGATCCCGGTTCGCGCAACCAGGGCATCGCGGCGGCACTTTACGCGCACCTGCTGGAGGCGATCCGTCCGCTAGGCGCGCCGGTCATTACGTTCGGGCAATCGGGATCGAACGGACAGCGCGCCCTTGAGCGCGCCTATCCACAAGCAGGTTTCGAGCTTCACCCGTTCGGTTCGTACCCGGTCTATGGCTGTCTTGTGAAGCCTGGCGCGCCCACGCTTGGATGGACATCTTGTCCCTTAAGAACCGAGCCGGAGGCGTTGCGCGCCGCTCTCAACACTTGTGCTCTGGAGAATTCCAAATCCTCGGGCGCATTAGTCTGGAGCGACCCCTCCGAGTCACAGGTTCGTCATTATCTGGCCGACCCCCGCGGTCGAAAGCTCCTGATTGAGCACGATGACACTGGAGCCATCACCGGAGCGGCCTGGGCCGCTAGAACCGAACTTGTGGGGCCTTCCGGAGCCGGAGTGGTCACTGCGATCGACTGCGCGTGGATTCGCCGCGACCGAGTGTCCTCCTTGCCCGGGCTGGCCGCCGCCGCAGCTTGTCTATGGCCCCAGACGGGCGCGGACGGGCAGTCTCAAACTGTGACTGCGCCGAGCCTGTTCGGATTCGATTCACAGGCGATGCGCCGGTCGGGGTTTCGTCAGATCGCTGCCGGATTCGAGGGGTACCTGGCCTGCGCCGATTTGCCCAACCCGTTCTCCGGCGCCGCAGGAACAAACCTTGAAGTGGTCTGAAGGGATCGAACCATGATCGGCCGCTTGTGGCGCATTCTTCGCGGCTGTTGCGTGGCCTTCGGCCTCACTTGGGTACTGGTCACCGTCACGCCGGTCACCAAGTGGTACGGCTCGGCGCTTGCCGGACCTTGGTTGGAACCGGACGGAGACATTCTGATCGTCCTGGGCGCGGACGGGCCGATCCCTGCTGCCGTCGGCTTGGCTTCCTACTGGAGATCGGTATATGCGGTCTACGAGTGGAAGCGCGGCGTTTTCCGAACCGTGGTTGTAAGCGGCGGAAATGGCGTGGCCGATTCCATGAAAGACTATCTAACCTTCGAGGGTATTCCCGCTGACAAAATCGTACTCGAGCGGCGCTCTACGTCCACCCGCGAGAACGCCTTGTTCACTGCCGACCTCCTCGCCCGAATGCCTGGCCGAAAAGTGCTGCTGACCAGTGATTTCCATTCCTACAGGAGTGTCCGGGCATTTCGCAAGGCCGGAGTGGACGCGACTCCCCGACCCTTTCCCTATGCCATCAAACGAGCCCAAAGCTGGGCCGATCGCTGGCCGGTGTTCCTGGAGCTGTGCGAGGAGACGGCGAAGATCGTTTGGTATCGCCTGCGAGGCTGGATTTAGAGGGGGCTGAACTCGCCGCCGACTGCGCGGCCGGCTTATTGCTTCTGAGCGAATGCCGCGTACTGGCCGCCGGCAGGCACGCGCCGCAGCAGGGATTCGATTTTTTGCGCCTTCTGGTACATGCTTTCCGGGAAGTAAAGAAAGTACAAGGTTTCGGATTTTGTAAGGCCGGCTTTGTTCAGCAGGCGGTGCGCTGTCCTCGGGGTAAGCAGATGCGCATCCGCGTCCACCGGGATCCGCGACACCAGGAACTGGGTCAGTGGATTGAAGGGGTTGTGCTCAATGATACACGCGGTGCCGCCGGGCCGAAGCACCCGGCCAATTTCAGCACTGAGGGCTGGCCGGTCTTTTGCTTCCACATGATGATACACGCACACGGCCGTGATCAGGTCGAAGCTCTTGTCGGGAAATGGCAAACGCGTCGGGTCTGTCTGGGGCGTTACCTTAAGACCTTCGCACGCTTCCAGCATCCCGGTCGAAAGGTCACAGCCGGCTACCTCGCCAAACTTATCCATGCCCAATCGGAGGAGGTCTCCCTGGCCGCAGCCGACGTCGAGCCAGGCCGACTTCTCCGCGCGCATACCGGTCCGTTCCATGAACTCAGCCAGCAAGAACCATTTGCGTTTGTGGAAGAAATCTGATCCGGGAGCGAATCTTTCGCGGATCGGATCAGTCGACAGCGTTTTGTACGCATCGGCGTACTGGTCAAACTCGGGCCGCGGGACGCTCATGACCGTAACTTAGACTGCCCATAAGGCCGTTGTCAATGGCACCTTGATGCTAAGATGTACTGGTTATGTTTCGGGGGCCGAAGGCGATCTGGCTGATTTTGCTTGGAGTTGCAGCCTTGTACGCGACTGTTTCCACTGCGTTTTTCTGCGGTTACGACGATTTCTTCGACATCCAGCGCGCCACATTCGAAGACGCCCGGAGCCCGGTGAGGATCTTCACCACAACTCACTTCGGATCTACCAAGTACCGACCCATCCAGCGCGGCCTCACGTACCTGAGCTGGCATTGGGGTAGGCAGAATCCGGCCGCCTTCCGCGTTCGTAACCTATGCTTCCATCTCTTCGCAGTGGCATTCGTATACGGAATCACTTGGCTTCTGTCTAAATCCAGAGCGGCGGCTGCCGGGGCGGCTGCGCTGTTCGGGTTCCATCCGCTGGCGAACCAGGTTATCGACGCCGCAGTGTTTGGCAATACGGCGGCGTACGCACTGCTGCTCGGTTCATTCTTCTTCTTTCTGTACTCCCTCGAGGAGGGTCGCGCCTGGAAGTGGCCGCTGTTGTCCTCTCTACTGTGCGCCCTGCTGGCGTTGTTCACCTATGAGTCCACGATCGTAGTATTTGGCTTCACGTTCACCTATCTGTTTCTGGCATGGTGGCGCGGACGCAGCTTTTCGCGGGCCTATTTCATGACATTTCTGTGCGGTTCCGGTATCGTGCTCCTGTCGTTGTTTGTGACGCGGAGACTCTTCGTCGCCCAGCCCACTCCCCTGGTCCCGGTGGGACTCATGCTGCGCAACACTGCCATGTACATTGGCGCCCTGCTCCTGCCGGTGGACCCCGTGTTCGCACATGAGGTCTGGGGAACGCCGCTTCCTTCTGAAATCACGCTGTCGGGGAGCGTCTTAGCAGTGCTGGGAGCGGCGGCAGCTGCGCTGGCCTTGTTGGTCCTGCTGGCTCTGAGAACCGCCGCTCTCCGGACAAGGATGAAGCGCGTGGATTGGCCGGTTATCGTGCTGCTCGCTACTGCAATTCCCTTTTCGCTGGGGCCGTTCCTGGCGTTCACGGGACATGCTTCGGAGACTTATATGTATCTCCCGGCGGCGCTCTATGCGATCCTGCTGAGCCTGGTTTTGAACGGCATGTTGCCTTCGCGAGCCTGCGCCACCGTGCTCTCCCTGCTGGTGATCTCCTTGGCAGCCGGAACGTGGGTTCGGAACCAGCTGGTAGCCTCCTGCGGGGTGACAGCCAAGAGTATTATCAGTCAGCTCCCCCTAGAGCGCTGGAGGACGGGCGACTGGAACATCCGGCTCGCGCGTCCGGTCGACGAGCCGGTACACACACGCTACGGGCTTTATGGGTGGGAAGGATTGTCTACCATCGATCCCGGGGAGCCCGCCATCATGCCGCCGGCACAAGCCGCCCTGCGCATCTTCAGCGGAAACGACCGGGTCAAGGCGGAGGTCGTTCCGGGCGATCAACTGCGGGATTGCACTGCTCCCGGAACGTGCTTTTGGGTTTCGCGGCGGGGCGATGTCAAAGACGCCTACACGTCGGCGGTTGGAAACTGAGAAGCCCCACTCAGTCTTTTTCTGCACGGCTCCGGACCAACGACCGGATTTGGCGCGCCGGGTTGCCCGCGACCACGGTATTCGCAGGCACGCTGCTCATCACCACAGATCCTAGCGATACGATGCTGTTGTCGCCGATCGTCACTCCGGGATAGATCACGGCGCCACTCCCGATCCATACATTGTTGCCGATCGTTATGGGGCGAACCTCCTCGGAAGGGGAGGGTTTGCCGGCCAGGCGCTCGGCCGGATCGGCCGAATGGCCGGAAACGTCGAACATGTGGACGTTCAGTGCAATCCGGCAGTGAGTACCAATGGTGATGCGATCGCCAACCACAAACGCGCAGTTGTGGCCAATACCGGTGTGGTCCCCGATGGTGAGAGTGGGATGCGGGCGGTACCGCGCGGCAAAGGAGAAGCTGCATTTCCCGTCAATGGTCACATGGTCGCCCAACACCAGGTCGCCCTTGCCCTGGATCCAGTGCAGGTACACGCCGGTGCGCACATTGCGCCCATACTTTTTGCAGTAAGCCTTGAACAAGGGCTCACACCAGAAGACGCGCGCGAAAAAGTAATAAACGAATCTGACCGCCAGCACAACGCCCAGCAGAGGCCGCACGAGGAGGCGCGGCGCAGGCACGCTAAAATGCGTGGCGGCGCGATGGAGGCGGCGCGCCGTCCGCGCGGTCCAGTGTTCCGATACCGCCACAAACCGATACCAACCGCCCATGAGCCATCATTATCGCGCAGAGGACTCAGGAGGCGAGGACACTGGCAAATAGCGCTTCGTAGCAGTTGGCGACTTGCGGCGTCGAATATTGATCGATTACGCGGCAGCGCGCCGCCGCGCCCAGGCGCCCCCGCAACTGGGGATCGTCAATCAGGCGTACAAGACCGCGCGCGATCGACTCCTGATTCCCGGTTTCCGTGATCAGACCCTGCACTTCGTGTTCAATCAGCTGGGTGTGTGCCGGAATATCGCTGACAACGGAAGCCAGCCCCACCGACATGGCTTCGATCAACGAGCAGGGCAGGCCTTCCAACGTGGAAATGAGCGTGAAGACGTCGCTGGCGCGGAGCCACCCGATCACCCCTTCCGTATCCAGGCGGCCGGTGAAAATGACATTACGCTCCAGGCCCAGGACGCGCGCGCGTTGTTCGAGGGCCTCTCGTAAAGGGCCATCCCCAATGAGGACTAGCTTCGCGAGCGGCCGCTCCCGTACCACCAGCGCAAAGGCGCTCACCAACCCTGGCAGCTCTTTCGGCGCATCGAGGCGGCCGACAAATACCACCACCGGCGTATCCGGGGTCAGGTTCCGGGCCTGCCGCAACTGGGCGCGCAGCTCCGCGGAACATGGACTGAACTGATCGGTGTCGACCGGATTCGGCATCCAGCCCATCAGCCCGGCATCGAAGCCGACTTGTTTGGCTTCCTCCAGCATGCCGGGGTTGAGGATCAGAACCCGGGAGGCCCAGCGCCGAAGAAAGCGCAAGGATAAGCGGCCCACCAGGGATTCGGTCATCTGGACGACCATTCCGCTGCCAGAGAATTTCATCACGATCCGCTTGCCGAGCATTCCGGCGACCGGCAGTCCGCTGAGCAATTGCAATCCTTGCATCAGGAAATACGCGATTTCGTACTCGCCGCGCTCCTTGAAAAGTGTCCAGGCCACTCCCACGGCGAAGACGTATCCGCGCAAGGCCGCCGGCCAGCGGCCGCCGAAAATCCGGACTGGAATGCCACAGGGGTCTACCCAATGCGTGACCGGAGGCATGGGGTCGCCGCCGGCGCACAGGATCTTTACTTTGTGGCCACGTTGCTGAAGCGCGCTGGAAACCCGCTGTGCTTCCAGTTCAGATCCCCCTAAGACGGGGGGATAAGAATAGCAGATAAGCAGAACCGAAACCGGCCGGACATCCACGCTTTCTAGCGTAACATCAGGATCCGGCGGACCTGCGATAACTCGCGATGGAAGTGACCCTTACACAGCGAACATCGCGGGTCGAAGCGATCGGCCTCCAGCCGTCGCTTCCGGTGAGTGCGGCGCTCCCTGATCAGCCGCGGAGCTGCCGGGAGCTTCTTTTCGAGACCAGCACCGATCACAGCGTCGATCGGCCGCTCCCATTTTCGGTCCCATCCTTCATCGGATCATCGGATCACTACGCCTCTGAGGACCTCATTGCGTATCTCAGGTAATCCTCCTCGGCCACCGGTCAGATAA